>JAJDAR010000059.1 GCA_029261775.1 Deltaproteobacteria bacterium
CCCACCGTGGAGGGCGAGCTCTACTCGGCTCGCGAGCTTCGGGCCTCGAACTCCCGCATCCGTGGCCTGGGCTACTTCGAGGACATCTCGCTCGACGCCAAGCTCACCGACTTCGAGGATCAGCTCGACGTGGAGGTCCGCGTCATCGAGCGGCCTACCGGCTCGCTGTCCTTCGGCGCCGGATTCTCGTCGCAGGACAAGTTCGTGGTGTCCGGCTCGGTCTCCCAATCGAACCTCTTCGGTCGCGGCTATGGGCTCTCCCTCTCGGCCGACGTCGGTGGCCGGAGCAACCGCTTCTTCCTCTCCTTCACGGACCCCTACTTCCTCGGCTCCACCTTCGGCCTCTCGACGTCGATCTTCAGCACCGACCTGCAGTTCGAGGACTTCGAGCAGGAGCAGACGGGCTTCGACGTGAGCCTCTCGCACTTCCTCGATGCCGAGCATCGGACGCGGGGCTCCGTGCGCTACAGCTTCTCCAGTCGCGACATCCTGCAGCGCGGCGGCATCAACGCGGCCGGTGTGATCTTCCGGGAGCTGCTCGGTGGCGCGGAGACCACCAGCCTCGTCGGGCTCACGGTCCAGCGCGACACCCGCAACGACCGCGTCTCCCCCAGCGCCGGCTCGGCGTGGGGCCTCTCGGCGGATCTCGCTGGCCTGGGCGGCTTCTCGCAGTTCGTGCGTCTCGAGGGACGGAGCAGCTGGTACTGGAAGACCCCGGACTGGTTCCCCGGATGGTTCCCGTTCCGCGAGACCTCGTCGTTCAGCCTCGGCCTCCGGGCCGGCTGGGCCGTGCCCTTCAACGACATCGCGGACTTCGACTTCGACACGGCCGACTTCGAGAGCCCGGCCGGCAGCGAGGTCCAGGCGCTGGGGAACATCGACGAGGACGTGACCCTGCCGCTGACCGAGCGCTACTTCCTGGGCGGCATCGGCACCTTCCAGCTCCGCGGGTACAAGGCCCGCTCGGTGGGACCGCGCCGCGCGCTCCTCAAGCGCACCGGCATCTTCGGGACCGGAGACGGCTTCCTGCCGGTGGGTCGGCAGCTCGCGGCCGGGAGCGACGGCAGTCTGACCGCCGTCTGCAACGACGTCCCGCTCAACTTCCTGTCCAACGAGGGCGACGAGGACGGCGAGTGCAACAGCCTCTTCGACGAGGACATCGACGACTTCGACGATCTCGACGAGACGGACGTGATCGGCGGAAACAAGTTCTTCTCGGCCTCCACCGAGTACCGCTTCCCGATCTCGGAGTCCCTGGGTCTCGTCGGCATCCTCTTCCTCGACATGGGCAACGCCTTCGACGAGACCCAGAGCATCCTATCCTTCGACGACTGGCGCTTCGGCACCGGTTTCGGCGTCCAGTGGTTCTCGCCCTTCGGCCCGCTGCAGGCCTTCATTGGTTTCCCGATCAACAAGCTCGAGGTCGAGGACTCCCAGGTCTTCGAGTTCTCGGTAGGCGGCGCGACGTTCTGAACGCGCCACGACCCCAGGAGGTCACGACATGACACGAAAGATCCAATGGCTTCTGATGGCCCTTCTCGTCACGGTCGCGTTCGCATCGACGGGCGCCCAGGACGAGCCCTTCAAGGTCGGCGTCGTCGACATGGAGCAGGCGCTCTCGTCGACGGACGAGGGAAAGTCCGCTCGCGAGGAGCTCGGCCGCAAGGAGCGCGAGGCGCGCGGCCAGGTCGAGCCGATGGTCGAGCGCTTCCAGGCCCTTCAGGAGGAGATGAAGGGGAAGAAGTACGTGCTCTCGGAAGAAGCCCTCTTCGAGAAGCAGGTCGAGCTCGCCGAGCTGAAGAACAAGATCGAGACGAAGATGAAGGAGCTGGAGGGTCAGCTCCAGATCGATCAGGGCCGGATCGTCGCGCCCCTGCGCGCCAAGATGCTCGAGATCATCGAGAACATCGGCAAGGAGCAGGGATTCACGCTCATCATCGAGCGGGGTACGCCCGGCGTCATCTACACGCGGGAAGCTCTCGACATCACCGATCTCGTCGTCGGCCGCTTCAACAAGAAGGGCTGAAGGCCTTGCCCGAGGTCCATCCCACCGCGGTCGTCGACCCGGCCGCCAAGATCGCCGAGGACGTCGTGATCGGCGCCTTCGCGACGGTGGGCCCGGACGTCGTGCTGGCCTCGGGCGTGGAGCTCCGGCCCCATGCCCACGTGTGGGGCCGCACGCGCATCGGTGAGCGGACGCGGATCTTTCCCTTCGCCGTGGTGGGGGAGGAGCCGCAGGACAAGAGCTTCTCGGGCGAAGCCACGGAGCTCGTGATCGGGCGCGACAACGTCATTCGCGAGCACGTGAGCCTCCACTGCGGCACGCAGAAGGGCGGGGGCTGCACGGAGATCGGGGACGACAACCTGATCATGAACGGCGTCCACGTCGGCCACGACTCACGGATCGGCTCCCACTGCATCATCGCTTCGCACTGCGCCATCGCCGGTCACGTGGTGATGGAGGACTACGCCGTCATCGGTGGACTCTCGGGCGTGCACCAGTTCGCCCGGGTCGGGGAGTCGTCGATGGTCGCGGCCCTGGCGGGCGTCACCAAGGACGCTCCGCCCTTCTCGATCGTGGCGGGCGAGCGCGCGACCACCCGGGGTGTGAACCTCGTGGGGCTCAAGCGCCGGGGCTTCGAGCCCGAGGTCCGCCGCGAGATCAAGCGCGCCTTCCATCTCCTCTTCAACGCCAAGCTCCGTCTCGAGGTGGCCCTCGAGAAGCTGCGCGACGAGGGCCTCATGTCGGACGAGGTCGGACGTCTCGTCCGCTTCGTCGAGACCTCCGAGCGCGGCGTCTCGAAGTAGGCGCGAGCGTGAGCTCCGTGAAGGGCCTGATCGCCGGCCTCGGCCGGTTCCCGATCGAGGTCGCCCGAGCGGCGCGCGAGGGCGGCACCCGCGTCGTCGCCGTGGCCCTGAAGGGCCTGGCCGAGCCCGGGCTCGAAGCGTGGGTGGATCGCTTCGAGTGGGTCCACCTCGGTCAGGTCGAGCGCCTCATGCAGGTCTTCCAGGAGGCGGGGGCCAGCGACCTGGTCATGGCGGGCAAGGTGCCGAAGACCTTCCTGTGGCAGAAGCCCGAGCTGATCCAGCCGGACGCGACGGCGCTGCAGGTGATGAAGGGTCTGCAGGATCGCAAGGACGACTCGCTGCTCGGAGCCGTCGCGGATCTCCTGGAGGACCAGGGCTTCCGGCTGCTCGGCCAGGCGGAGCTCGCGCCGGCCCTGTTCGCCGAGGAGGGGCAGCTCGGCCGGGTCGCCCCGGCCGAAGCCCAGCTGCGGGACATCGCGTTCGGCTGGCCGATGGCGAAGGCGATCGGAGCGCTCGACGTCGGCCAGACCGTGGTCGTTCGCGGGGCCGCCGTGCTTGCGCTCGAGGCGGTCGAGGGCACCGACGAGGCCGTGCGCCGCGGCTGCGCCCTCGGCGAGCCGGGAGCCGTCGTCGTGAAGGTCGCCAAGCCCGCGCAGGACATGCGCTTCGACGTGCCGGTGATCGGCGCCACCACCGTCGAGGCGCTCGCGGAGGGAGGCGCCCTGGCCCTGGCGGTCGAGGCCGACAAGACGGTGATCCTCGAGCGCGCGCGGGTCGTGGAGCTGGCCGACCGGGCGGGGATCGCCTTGCTCGGTGTGCGGGACGGGAAGTGGGGCGAAGGCGCGGGCCCGACAGAACCGGGCGACTCGGGGAGCCGTTCGTGAGCGTGCGTCTCGGCGTGGTGGGTGTCGGCCACATGGGACGCTTCCACGCCCAGAAGGCGAGCTCCCTCGCCGGAGCCGAGCTGATCGGCGTGGTCGACCTCGATGCTGGGCGTCGCGAGGCGGTCGCCAAGGAGCACGGCGTCGCCTCGGCAGCGAGCCTCGCCGAGCTGGCGGATCGCCTCGATGCGGTCGTGGTCGCCGTACCGACGGTCGAGCATGCGAGGGTCGTGGCCGAGGCCCTGTCCCTAGGCCTCGACGTGCTGGTGGAGAAGCCGATCGCCGCCACCCTCGAGGAGGCGGAGAAGCTCCTGAACGGCGCCCGCGAGGCCGGTCGCATCGTGCAGGTGGGTCACCTCGAGTGGTTCAACGCGGCGATGCAGAAGGCCGCTGAGCGGATCGATCGGCCGGTCTTCGTCGAATCGCATCGGCTCGGGCCCTTCCCCAACCGGGCCACTGACGTCGACGTGGTGCGCGACCTGATGATCCACGACCTCGACCTGATCCAACGCGTCGTCGGCGCGGAGCCGGAGCGCATCGAGGCGATCGGCGTGCCGGTGATCACCGAGCGCGTGGACATCGCGAACGCCCGCCTGACCTTCCCCAGTGGCTGTGTCGCGAACGTCACGGCGAGCCGCGTCTCGCCGCAGCCGATGCGCAAGCTGCGCTTCTTCCAGAGCGACGGCTATCTCTCGGTGGACCTTCTTCAGCGCACCCTCACGGTCGCCACGCGCGGCCCGGCAGGCCCGGACGGTCAACGCCCCATCGAGCTCGATCGCCTGTCGATCGACCAGGGCGATGCCCTCGAGACCCAGCTCCAGTCCTTCTGTGAGGCGGTGCGGACCCGTCGGGTCGC
>JAJDAR010000060.1 GCA_029261775.1 Deltaproteobacteria bacterium
CGACGGGATCGTCGAGCAGGCCACCGAGGTGGAGCTCGCCGAGGCCTGTGCCGCGGCCGACCGGACGGGGCTGTTCAACTGCCCCCACACCGGCGTCGCCCTGGCGGCGACCAAGAAGCTCGTCGAGAACGGCACCATCAAGCGCTCGGACCGGGTCGTCGTCATCTCGACGGCGCACGGTCTGAAGTTCACCGACTTCAAGGTCCGCTATCACGAGATGCGCCTCGCGGGCATCGAGTCCGCCCACCCGAACCCCGCGATCGAGCTTCCGGCGGACTACGGCCGGGTCCGCGATGCGATGCTCTCCGAGATCGAGCGTCGCTTCGGCGCCCACGGAGGCGACTGAATGTTCACCGGCATCGTCGAGGCGGTGGGTCGGGTCGAGAGCGTGAAGCCTCGGGGCGAGCACGTGCGTCTCGAGGTCGTCGAGCCGCGGCTCGCGGCCGAGATCGCGCTCGGTGACAGCGTGCTCGTGAACGGCGCGTGTCTCACCATCGCCGATCTCGGGCCCGCCGCGGAAGGCCGGCTCGCCTTCGACGCCATTCGCGAGACGCTGGACCGGACCAGCCTCGGTGCGCTCGGGCCGGGCAGCTCCGTCAACCTCGAGCGCGCGATGCGCGCCGACGGGCGCTTCGACGGTCACATCGTGCAGGGTCACGTCGACGAGCGGGGCAGGGTGCGCAGCTGGGATCGCGAGGGCAGCGACGTCCGACTGGACGTCGAGACCAGCGCCGAGTTCGCGGACCTGCTGGTCGGGAAGGGCTCCGTCACGATCGACGGGGTCTCGCTGACCGTGGTGGGCGTGCGGGGGGACGGCTTCGACGTCGCCCTGATTCCGCACACCCTGGAGGTCACGACCCTGGGGCGCCTCGAGCCGGGGGTCCCCGTGAACCTCGAGGCGGACGTCCTCGGGAAGTACGTGAAGCAGTACCTCGAGCGCATCGCGCCGGGCCTGGGAGCGGGCGGCTGAGCGGACCGGCTCCGATGCGATCGGCGATTCCCGGCTTCGCTCGCCGCCATGCGGCCGCGGGCCTGACCGGCCTGGCGGCGCTGTCGAGCGTCGTGCTCTGGTTGCTTGCCCCCGCCGCGACGGCTTCGACGGAAGACGAGCGCTGGAGCTCCACCGTGGAGCGCGTGGCGGACAGCGTCGTCGCGCTGCGGATCACCGCGACCCGCCCCTTCGACACGGCGACGGCCTCCTTTTCGGTGGCGACGGGCTTCGTCGTCGATGCGGAGCGCGGCCTGATCCTCTCCAACCGGCACGTGGTGCACCCCGGCCCGGCCACCGGCGACGCCATCTTTCTCGACCACGAGGAGGTGAAGGTCACGCCCGTGTACCGCGATCCGGTGCACGACTTCGGCTTCTTCCGCTTCGATCCCTCGGAGGTCCGCTTCATGGACGTCCGAGCCCTGCAGCTGGCGCCCGAGGCCGCGCGAGTCGGCGCCGAGATCCGCGTGATCGGGAACGACGCCGGCGAGAAGCTCTCGATCCTGGACGGCACCCTGGCCCGCCTCGATCGCCCCGCTCCGGACTACGGGCGGGGCAACTACAACGACTTCAACACCTTCTATCTGCAGGCCGCCTCCAGCTCGTCGGGGGGCAGCTCGGGCTCGCCGGTCGTGGATCAACGCGGTCGCGTGGTGGCCCTGAACGCCGGCGGCAGTCGCGGCGCGGCATCGAGCTTCTTCCTGCCTCTCGATCGCGTCGTGCGCGCGCTCGAGGCGATCCGAGAGGGTCGACCGGTCACGCGCGGCACGCTGCAGACCGTGTTCGTCCACGAGCCCTACGACGAGCTGCGCCGCCTGGGTCTGCGGGATGAGACGGAAGCCGACATGCGGCGCCACTTCACTGGCGGCACCGGGCTGCTGGTCGTGCGCGAGATCGTGCCCGGTGGCCCCGCCGACGGCATCCTCGAGCCCGGCGACGTGGTCGTCCGTGTCGACGGCCGGCGCGTCGCCGATTTCGTGGGCATCGAGTCGGTGCTCGACGAATCGGTCGGACGACCGATCGAGCTCAGCGTCGAGCGGGGCGGCGCCCGGCTCGAGCTCGAGGTGCCGGTCCAGGATCTTCACGCCATCACTCCCGACGCCTACCTCGAGGTCGGCGGGGGCGTGGTGCACGAGCTCTCCTACCAGCTGGGGCGCGGTCACGGTGTGCCCCTCCAGGGGCTCTTCCTGGCGACCACGGGCTACATCTTCCACCGCGCCGGCGTTCCGGTCCGGGCGGTGATCACCGAGCTGGACGGTCGGCCTCTCGAAGGGCTGCGCGACCTCGAAACCTCGCTCGCGGCGATGCCGGAGGATCAGAGCTTCGAGATCCGCTACTTCCGTCTCGGCGCGGCGCAGATCCCGGCCGTCGGCGTGGTCCGGCTGGACCGGCGCTGGTTCCCGATGCGCTACTGCCAGCGCGACGACGGCCTCGGGCGCTTCGTCTGCGAAGCCTCTCCCCCGTCTCCTCCCGCGGAGCCTCCCGAACCGGCGACGGCCTCACTCGACAGCGAGGGTGGCTTCGCGGCCCGTCGGGTCGCACGCTCGCTGGTCTCGGTCGCCTTCCACGTTCCCTATGCCGTCGACGGTGTGCAGGGCAGGGCCTTCACCGGCTCCGGGCTGGTCGTCGACGCCGAGCGTGGGCTCGTGGTGGTCGACCGCGACACGGTACCCGTCACGCTCGGAGACGTGCGCATCACCTTCGGGGGTTCGGTGGAAGTTCCCGGTGAGGTGGTCGGATTCCATCCGGCCCACAACCTGGCCGTGATCCGCTACGAGCCGGCACTCCTCGGCGACACTCCCGTCCGCAGTGCGACCCTCCGCGACCGACCCCTCTCGACAGGCGACGAAGTCCGGTTGGTCGCAATGACCAATCGTCAATCGGTCCTGTCGTTGCAGACCAGGGTCGCCCGCGTGGACCCGCCGACCATTCCCCTGCCGCGGGCGCCGCGGTTCCGGGAGAGCAACACCTCCCTGATCGCGCTGTCCGACACCCTGCCGAGCGTCGGAGGCGCCCTGGCGGACCGCTTCGGTCGGGTCCTCGCCCTCTGGGGCTCCTTCTCCACCCGCGGCAGCGCCGGTCCCCAGTCGTTCTTTGCCGGGCTCCCGGTGCACCAGGTGCAGGACATGCTCGAACCGCTCCGCGAGCAGGGCGCGCTTCGCTGGCGCGAGCTTGGCGTCGAGTTCGGCATGATCGCGCTGGCGAAGGCGCGCGCCCGAGGGCTCTCGCAGGAGGATGCCGAGCGGCTCGGCGACCGGCAGGCCGGAACCCGGCGGGTGCTCGTGGTGGCGCGCGTCGCCCACGGCACACCGGCCGCGGCGCTGCTGAGGCCGGGCGACCTCCTGCTCGAGGTCGCCGGCGATCCGGTCACGCGCTTTCGCGAGGTCGAGGATGCAGCGGCGGGGGCCGAGGAGGTCGAGCTCGCCGTGCTGCGCAATCGCGAGCGGCTGACGCTGCGGGTCCCGACCGTGGAGCGGGCCACCGAAGGCACGCGACGGGCCGTGCTCTGGGCGGGCACCTTGCTCCAGGAGCCGCCCGAGGAGCTCGCCTGGCAGCGCGGACTGCCGCGAACCGGCGTCTACGTCTCCGGCCGCTGGCGGGGCTCGCCCGCCGAGCGCTACGGCCTGGCCGCCACCTGGCGGATCCTGGCCGTGGACGGCCAGCCGGTCGAGGGGCTCGACGGGTTCCTGGCGGCCGTGGCCGGCAAGGGCGAGCGCAGCTCGGTGCGCCTGCGCACCGTGGACCTGCAGGGCAAGCTGCAGGTGAAGACCCTGCTGCTCGATCCCGCCGATTGGCCGACGGTCGAGATCCGCCGGACGGCCGAGGGCTGGAGACGCATCGAGATCGACGGCCCGGGGGCGAGCGAGCCTCAGGGCTAGGGCGCCGAGGGGCTCCGGGTCTTGCGACTCGCCCGCGTCGGCTCTAGACTGACTAGTCAGTATAGATGACCGACTCTGCTGTTCGTTCCCGGACCCGCGCGCCCCGTGAGGTCCGTCGTGCCCAGATCCTCGACGCCGCGCTCCATTGCTTCTCGGCGTCGGGCTTCCATGCGGCGAGCATGGACGACCTGGCCCGTACCTCGAGGCTCTCGAAGGGCAGCCTCTATTGGCACTTCGAGAGCAAGGAGGAGGTCTTCCTGGCCCTCACGGATCGCTTCCTCGAGGAGTACTTCGCGGATTGGGAGGCCCTCGACGACGGGCGGCGGCCGCTGTTCGAAGTCATCGCGGCCGGAGGCGAGCTGGCCGTGCGACGCGCGACGGAAGAGCCCGGGATGTTGCGCGCGTGGGTCGAGTTCCTGGCCCACCCGGCGGCACGGGAACGCTATGCGCAGGCCTACCGCCGCAGCCGGGCGCAGCTGATGCCGCTGCTCGAGCGGGCGATGGAGCGAGGCGAGCTGAAGAAGCAGCCGGCGGGGGCCGTCTCGTCCCTGCTGATCGGTGCCACGGAGGGGATCCTGCTCCAGGCCTCGGTCGATCCCACCTACGATCCGCTCGCCGACTGGCCGGGTGTTGTGTCCGTTCTGAGAGGAGGTCTGATCGCATCATGAAGTCGCAGCCCCGAATAGGAGGGCTCGTCGGGTGGTGGCTCTGCTTGTCGACCGTCGTGGCCGTGGGCGGACTCCTGTCCGCCGTGGCGACGGCCGAGCCGATGGCCCTCGATCCCGCACCCGAAGGATTGATGGGGCGCGCGGTCGCCGAGCGGGTCGAAGACATCTTTCGTGGCCGCACGAGCTACATGAAGGCGACGATGACCGTGGTGTCGCCGAGGCTGCCGGAGCCGCGGCGGGTGACCTTCCGGGCATGGGACGACCGGCCCCAGAAGCGTTCCTTCATCCGCATCCTCGCTCCGCCCAAGGACAAGGGGATGGGCTTCCTGAAGCTCCACCCCAACATGTGGAACTACATTCCGCGCGTCGAACGCACACTGCGGATCCCCCCCTCGATGATGCTTCAGAGCTGGATGGGCAGTGACTTCACGAACGACGATCTCGTGCGCGAGTCCAGCCAGCTCGACGACTACGATCACACGCTGCTCGGGATCGATCCGGAGGGGGCCGGGAGACCGGCCTACGTGCTGCAGTACGTGCCTCACGAGGACGCGCCGGTCGTCTGGGGGAAGATCCTCACCTGGGTCGATGTGGAACGCTCGGCACCGCTCCGTCAGGATTTCTTCGACGAGCGCGGGGAACGGCTCCGAGAGATGCGCTTCTCGGACATTCGTGAGGTTTCCGGGCGGCCCTATCCCCACAAGTGGTCGATGGTGCCGCTGGAGAAAGAGGGTCACGAAACAGCAATCGAAATCCACGAGATCCGCTTCAACGAAGATTTCGACGACGCAATTTTCACGAAACGCCATCTGACCCGCGGAGGCAGCCGTTGAGCCTCGAGCTTCGCCTGGCCAAGCGCAATATCGGGCGCAATCTACGACGAACCGGCCTCACGGTGGCAGCGACCGTATTCGCGGTCTTCCTCGTCGTGGTGTTCGTCGCGATGGCCGCGGGAATGCACGAGAAGATGATCGAGGATGGGGTGCGCATCCATTCCGGGCACCTGCAGGTCTCCGGCAAGGACTACCTGAAGAAGCGGACCCTGGAGCAGTTCGTCGACCTGGATCCAGAGCTTCTGACGCAGCTGGAAGCCGTACCGGGCGCGCTCGGTGTGGCGCCCCGGGTCGTCGGCTTCGGGCTGGCGTCGAAGGGCTCATCGACACATGGCGTGGCGGTCTTCGGTGTGGACCCAGCGCGCGAGGGCACCGTCTCGAGCCTGCCCACCCGACTGGCATCCGGCGTATTCGTCGACGGAGAAGGCCGAGGTATCGTGTTAGGCGAACGCCTGGCCAGGAATCTCGGAGCGGACCTCGGAGACGAGCTCTTGCTCTACTCGGTTGCCTATTCGATGGAAACCGCTTACGACCTCTTTACGGTCGTCGGCACGCTGCATCTTCCGGAGCCGGCCCTGGAACGCACGCTGGCGGTGATCTCACTGGCCGACGCGCAAGCCTTTTTTGCCTACGGAAATCGGATTTCGGAGATCGCTGTGCTGGCGGAGAGCGCCGACCACGTCGATGCCCTCGAGGCCGATCTCCAGGGCGTGATCGCGGAGCACGATGGCCAGGAGCTGGAGTTGCACGACTGGGCCGAGGTGATGCCCGAACTCAAGCAATTCATCTTCATCGATGACGCAGGCATGTACATCATGCTCGCGATCCTCGTCGT
>JAJDAR010000061.1 GCA_029261775.1 Deltaproteobacteria bacterium
TCGCTCTACAGCTGCCAGCCGGAGCCCGACTTCGTTTGCAAGAAGTACCACGGCAACGTCAAGAATTACATGAACTCCGTCGCCATCGTCGAAGCCGGGACTCCGGAACGTCCTCTCCGCTACGCCGTCGCCGTGCTCTCCAACGTCCTGCGCAAGAACTCCGCGGTCGAGCACCAGACACTGGCTCTGCGCATCCACCGCATGGTCGAGGGCTGGAACCAGGTGACCCCGGTCGTGGTGGACCGCCCGCCGCCCGATCCGACAGGGGCCGCACCGGCCCCCACGGCGGTCGAGGCGCCGGCCCAGCCCGTTCGGGCCCCCACCCCTGCCGAGGCGCCGAGGGAACCCGTCCCGGCCCCGGGCGGCTCGACCCCCTGACCCGGGCGGCGGACCGTCGTTCCGGATTCCTGGCCTCCGATGCCGGCGGGAAGGGAACTCTCCGGGCCGCTAGCGTGTCTTGCTGTCTGGCACGAGGCTTGCTGTTCCCTGGTCAGTACGAATCTCGGGGCGCCCGTCGGGCGCTCCGCGCGGAGGAGATCGACATGAACGAACGGGCAAGACTTCCCCAGCGCGCCGCGCGCACATCCGGGGTCCTCATCCTCGCGCTCGCCCTGGTCGGAGGCCCCCTCGGCTGCGTCTCCCCCGGCGGCGCGACGGCGGGAACCAAGACCGCCATCGGAGGCCTCGGTGGCGCAGTGGCCGGCGGCCTGATCGGCAAGGCGGTCGGGGGTCACACCCGCGGCGTCATCGCTGGGGCCCTGGTCGGTGGGCTGCTCGGCGGCGCCATCGGCAACGTGCTCGACCAGCGCGACCGGGAGCTGGCCTTGAAGACAGCCCACCAGAGCCTGGAGTACGCGCCGACGGGGAACGCGGCGACCTGGACGAATCCGGACAACGGACACTCGGGTTCGTTCACGCCGACCCGCACGTACCAGGAGCCGTCCGGCCAGTACTGCCGGGAGTACCAGCAGCACGTCACCGTCGGGGGTGAGCGTCAGAAGTCCTATGGCACTGCCTGCCGCCAGCCTGATGGCAGCTGGCAGATCCGAAACTGAGCGAGGGGAGCATCCCATGAAACGATATGCGTTGACGACCGGTCTGATCTTCGTGGCGCTCGTGTGCGCCGGCCCCGCGTTCGGGGCCGCCACCACGACGGAAGGTGCGCATGGCCAGGCGGACCGCAACGGCGACGGGGTCGTCGACCGCCGCGAGTTCCAGCTCCGGATGGTCGACGTCTTCTACTTGCAGGACGCCGACAAGGATGGTCGGCTCACTCGGGCCGAGCTGCCCGGGGCGAGCGCCAAGGTGTTCACCGTGGCGGATCGAAACGGTGACGGAGCTCTCGACATGAAGGAGTTCCTCGCTGCCCGCGCACAGGACTTCGCCAGGGCCGACGCGGACGGCGACGGAGGGCTGAGCGTGGCCGAGGCGGCGAGCTACGAATGAGACGGACCGGGCGGCTCTGCGAGAGCCGCCCGAAGAAAGCCCGTTTCCGGGCTCCTCGTGGTGAATACGGCCGGCCTGTTCATCGTCGAACAGCCGGCTAGCCTCCGCGGTCCGCTGCGGCGGCCCATGCACAAGGAGCCAGATGATGGTGAGCCGACGAACCCTCCGCCCCCTGGGCTCGCGCCACGCGAGGTCCGTGCGATCGGGCGCGCTCCTCGTCATGGTCGCCTTCTCCGTGGCCTGCGTCAGCGATCCCTACACCGGCGAGCGCAAGGTCAGCAAGACCGCGATCGGGGCCGGCGTGGGCGCCGTCGCTGGCGTCGGCATCGGCCTGCTGATCGGAGACCACGGCAAGGAGCGCCGACGCAACGCGCTGATCGGTGCGGGCGTGGGCACCCTGGCAGGTGGTGCGGTGGGCGTCTACATGGACCGCCAGGAGGCCAAGCTGCGCGAGCAGCTCCAGGGGACCGGGGTGAGCGTCACCCGCTCAGGCGACAACCTGATCCTCAACATGCCCGGCAACGTCACCTTCGCCACCGATCAATCGGAGGTGAAGTCGCAGTTCTTCCCCGTGCTGAACTCGGTCTCCCTCGTGCTGAAGGAGTTCGACAAGACCTTCATCCACGTCGCCGGACACACCGACAGCACCGGCTCCCTCGAGCACAACCAGGGCCTGTCGGACCGCCGGGCGTCCAGCGTCGGAGCGTATCTGCGCGCGCAGGGGATCCGCTCGGAGCGCGTCCTGGAGAAGGGCTACGGGCCCCAGCACCCCATCGCGACCAACTCGACGCCGGAGGGCCGCCAGACCAACCGTCGGGTGGAGCTGACCCTCGAGCCGATCCGCGGCTAGGGGCGGCGCGCGCCAGGCCTGAGGGCTGAGGGGCGGGGCAGCTGCTTGCGGGGATCCGCATCCTGCGGCTCGGACCGGTAGTGGATCGCGACCATCCAGTCCGCGTAGGTCGGGTCGATCTGCTTGAGCGCCTGGACGACGGAGGCCTTGACCGGGCCCTCGATCACCGCGCCCTGGCCGGGCCAGATCCGGAACTTGACGCGAAGCGGTCGCAGGCTGGCGCCGGTCTCCACGCGCCCCTCCACGGTCGGTGGGAGCAGCAGGATACCCGGGAACTGGCCATGGGCGGAGCGCGCCAGGGCCGACACCCTGGCTTCGGCTTGCTCGCCAAGCTCCGGATCCGCGGGCAGCTGCGCATCGAGGTACGCCCGGATGTACCCCTTCGGGTAGTTGATGACGTTCATGATGGAACGGTTCGGCACGTAGACCCGCGCCCCCGAGAAGTTGATCAGCACCGTGAAGCGCATGCCGACGCTCTCGACGATGCCTACCTGCCCGCCGATCTCGACCATCTCGCCCACATCGAGCAGGTCGGAGAAGACCACGGTCAGGCCCGTGATGACGTCTTGGACGACCCCCTGGGAGCCGAAGCTCACCGCCAGGCCGATCACCGAAGCGCTCGCGAGGTAGGTGGTGAGCGAGACGCCGAGCTCGGAGAGCACGAACCCGAACGCGCCGAAGTAGATCGCGAACACCGCCACGCTGGTCACGAACCCGGTGACGGTCAGCAGCTTGGCTTCCGACTGCATCCGCGGAGCGAGGAAGCGGCGGGTCATGCCGCGGATCAGCACGGCCAGCAGGTGGGACAGACCGGTGACGCCGGCGACGAGCAGGACGCGGACCAGGAGGGATTCTTGCAAGGTGGCCGCAGGGTACTCCGCCTGGCTCGCGACGCGACGTCCCGGGGCCGGCCACGCCACCGCGAGCTGCGTCCTCCGGCACCCAGGGCTCGACAATCCCGGTGTCGCCCCCGACTCTTGCGCCACCGCGCGGGAGGCCTGGCGTCATGCGATTCGTGGTGATGGGAGCGGGCGAGGTGGGACGCCACCTCGCCGCGACCTTGTCCGGCGACGGCCACCTGGTGACGCTGGTCGACAGCGATCCCGCGCTGCGCACGCTCGTCGAGGAGCGGCTCGACGTCGGCTTCGTGCTCGGCAACGGCTGTCACGTTCCGGTGCTCACCCGCGCCGAGGTCGGCCGCTGCGATCTCTTCGTCGCGGCGAGCTCCTCCGACGAAGCCAACCTGGCCGCCTCGGCCCTGGCCAAGCGCCTCGGGGCCGCGCGGACGGTGGTTCGGGTCGCGACCGCTGAGGACGTGACCGACTTCGGCAAGACCTACGAGGAAACCTTCCGGGCGGACCTGCTGATCTCGACCCAGCTGCTGGCGACGACGCAGATCCTGAATCACGTGCTCGGCTACAACACGCTGGAGGTGAAGTACCTCGGAGAGGGCGCGCTGCAGATCCGCCGCACCAGTGTGGAGGAGGGGTCGATGCTGGCGGAGCGTCCGCTGGCCGAGGCCGACCTGCCCCGTGACTGTCTGGTCCTGGCCTTCATCTCGAAGGGTCGCGTGGTCGTGCCCACCGGCGATGATCGGGCCAGGCCTGGGGACGATGCCCTGATCTTCGGCACCACCCAGGTGATCGACGAAGCCGAGCGCCGCATCTCGAGCCACGCGCGGGAGCGCGGTCTGGTCGTCATCGCCGGAGGCGGCGCGACCGCCGCCACCGTCACGACCCAGCTCCGCTCCCGGGTGCGGCGGGTCAAGCTGATCGAGCAGGATCGTGGCCGGGCCGAGGAGCTCGCCGCGCAGTTCCCGGATTGCGACGTCGTCCACGGCGACGCGACGGATCCCTCGATCCTGAGCTCGGAGGGGGTCGGGGAGGCCCAGCACTTCGTGGCTCTCACCGGGCACGACGAGACGAACCTGATGGCCTGCTTGCTGGCCCAGGAGCTCGGCGCCCAGAAGCTCACGGCCCTGGTCCAGCAGAGCGACACCTCGACCCTGTGGCGCCGCCTGGCCCTGGTCGACGTCGTGTCGCCGCGCACGATCGCCGCGGAACGGATCCAGAGCTACATCGAGGCGGGCTTCGAGCCGGAGATCGTCTCCTACGAGAACGGCGCGGCCGCCTTCATGCACCGGCGGGTCGAGGCGGCGAGTGCCGTCGCCGGGGGACGTCTTCGCGACGTCGAGATCCCGCAAGGACTGATCGTGGCGGCGGTGCTGCGGGACGGCAAAGCCATCATCCCGCGAGGTGACCAGACGCTCGCCGTCGGGGACGAGGTGATCCTGTTCGTGAGCCGGGAGGAGCGG
>JAJDAR010000062.1 GCA_029261775.1 Deltaproteobacteria bacterium
TGCGTGACTCCGTGTTCTAGGAGGAGGATCGGGGCGCTCGCTGCCGAGGCGTCGCGCGTCAGGGTTGCTCGGGGCCGCCCAGCTCGTCCACGTTCCACCACGGCGACATCGCGAACTCGATCGCGTCCTCGAACACGATGACATGGCGCGGCGTAGGCTCGACCCAGCCGCGGAACCGGGTGCGGTCGTCGATCTCGACCTGGGCCAGCTCGAGCTGCCGGGCACGGGGCTGGGCGAGGCCGGCGTCGTAGAAGGTGCGATCGCAGATGCCGTTCAGCCAGTAGATGCGGTCGTTCGCCTCGACCCACTCCGGCGCGACCCGTGCGGGCTGGCCGCCCTCGGGCTTGTGGCACCGCGAGACGAAGCGCGCGCCGTCCGCCGCGACGATCTCGCTCGTCAGGCCGCTGTCGCTGAGCTCGTGGGAGGCCTCGCCGGCCCGCGTGACGATCGCGACCGGGTCCATCGAGCCCGAGTCGGCGCGTGCCTCCACGACGAGGTAGCGGGTCTTTCCCGTCGAAGGCTCCTGGATGTAGAGCGACCACTCGGCGCGGATCCCGTTCACCAGCCCCGACACGCGGTACACGTTGAGGGTCAGGCAGTGGAAGGGCTCCTCGCCCTCCAGGCAGCGGATCGGAGCGAGGGGATGGGGAAGCGCCAGCTCCGCCTCGAGGCGCTCGACCGCCTCGGGCGTCAGGGCGAAGTTGAAGTAGATCGAGGGCGGCGTCGCCTCGACCTTGAATCGCACGAACGGGCGGCTCCAGCCGAGGATGATGTAGACAGCCTCGCGCAGGTACAGCTGCGAGTAGATGAAGCGCTTCACGAGCTGGCGAAGGCGGCGTTGGAGGGGGGTCAGGGGCATCAGGTCTCCTCAGGCGAGCGGGGCTGCGGCGGACAGAGGCGGCGCGATCGGGTCGGCCGGCGCGACACCCGCCGCGCTCGCCAGCTCGGCGAACGACGCCGTCACCCGGTCGCCGAATGCCGCGAGATCGGGGATCAGGTCGGGGTCGGCCGTCAGGCCCCAGAACACCCGGCCGTCGTAGGACATCAGCGCCATCCCCAGGCCGATGTTCTGGAGCAGCGGCACGCCGGGCAGCATCGCTTCGAGCGGGGCTCCGAGCAGGTAGAGGGGCATCTGCGGGCCCGGGACGTTGGTGACGATGGTGTTGACGGCCGTCGAGGCAAAGCCCGCGGCGAAGTCGAGCAGCGGGGCGGGCAGGAGATCCGTCGCGGCCATCGCGATCTCCATGCCTTGCGCCTGGTTGGAGGCCTTCAGCCGGGCCATCTCGGTATGGATCGCGTCGAGCTGCCGCAGGCGATCGGGCTCGGCGATCGGCAGGGTCACGAACCAG
Source organism: Deltaproteobacteria bacterium (assembly GCA_029261775.1). Lineage (GTDB taxonomy): Bacteria > Myxococcota_A > UBA9160 > UBA9160 > UBA6930. The sequence goes on from JAJDAR010000062.1 coordinate 1,350, forward strand.
GTCGCGACCTGGTTGCCCCCGGTCCCGGGCGCGCCGGGTCGGCGCAGGCTGACGGGCGCCGAGGCGCGGAAGATCAGGTCGTCGAGCTGCACGCCTGCATCCCGCAGCAGCCCGCGCAGGGCCTCGGTCGCGGTCGCAAGCGCCACGTCGTTGACCGTGGCGCCGAGCTTCCGGCCGACGGCCTTCACGTCGGCCAGCGGCAGGACGCGCCAGTCGAACGACCGGTGCGGGCCGAGCGGTGCGTTGATCGGTGTGGGAGAGCTGGCGCTCATCGACGCATCGACGAAGTCCTGCATGGCCCGGTAGCCGCTGCCGAGCTCGCCGGCCGGATCTTCGAGCCCCGCCAGGCTGCGCAGCGCCCGCCACGGCAGGGTGGCGCGTCGCACCGCCTCGTCCCGGAAGAGCTCACCCGGCGACGGCGCCGGCCGCGGTGCCCACGCCTCGGCCTCCGCTGGGCCGGCGTCCGGCGCGGGCGACAGGATGTGCTGTGCGATCTCCACTCCGGCCGAGCCGTCGATCATGCAGTGGTGCGTCTTGGCCAGGATCGCGAAACGGTCGTCCTCGAGACCCTCGATCAGCCAGGCCTCCCAGAGCGGCCGCCTGCGGTCGAGGTGGACGGCGATCAGCCTCGACACGACCTTCTTCAGCTCTCGCTCGTCGCCCGGGCGGGGCAGTCGGACATGGCCGATGTGGGCATCGAGCCGAAAGTGCGGATCGTCGATCCAGACCGGCCGGTTCTCGATCGGGATCTCCATCAGCTTCTGCCGGTAGCGCGGCATCTGGTGCAGCACGCCCCGGTAGGCCGCGTGGATGCGATCCACGTCGATGCCGCCATGTGCCTTCCGCAGCGGCCCGGCGCGGAAGATCTGCAGCCCCACCACGTGCATCGGCGTGGTGGGCGTCTCCGAAGCGAGGAACGAGTGGTCCATCGCGGAGAGCCGTTCGTAGTGATAGGTGGCGGCACTCAGGGGGTCTCGCGCGCCTCCAGCCCCCAGGCGAGGCCGTTGGCCAGCAGTCGCTGGAACGCCTCCGACTCCCACGGGCCCCGGAAGTGGAGCGGCGTGGTGCCCTCTGCGTCCACGCTGGCGTCCACGAAGGGCTGGATGTTCGTCGCCGGCGTGTGGCAGTGGCCCAGTGCGATGTAGGCCACGGCGCCGGCGCCGTGATCGCGCACGTAGCCGAGCACGCGGGTACGGCCGTCGGCACCGACGGAGGTGTCCTCGCCGTAGGTGAAGCCGAAGGTGCGGGGCGCCGGGTCGTCGCCCGGCAGATCCGCGGTCGTCAGCAGCACGTGGCTCTCGGCGGGGGCGCGAAGCTCGATCAGGTAGAGCTCGTCCATCACCTCGAAAGAGGTAGGCAGACCCCGGGTCAGTGGGTGGCTCGCGTCGGTGACCTCGACGCGGAACTTGCGGATCGGCGGATGGTTCAAGAAGAACGCGCCGAGCACGTCGTGGTGGCGGGCGCTGGACATCGCCCGGCCGGGCCGGCCGTCGGCGAGCGGCACGGCCTTCCCGCCACTCGTGCCGTGCAGCGCCAGCCAGCGTCCCCCCGCGTCGAGCCACGCGGCGATCGCCTCGGCCTGCGCATCGTCGGGGAAGGGCCCTGCGACGTACGTCACGAGGAAGTCGCTGCGGGCGAGCCAGCTCTCGATGTCGCGGAAGTCGGCTGCCACGCTCGTCGTGGCCCGCTCGTCCTCGTGGAGGCGCTGCAGGATCTCGAGCCGCACGGCGTCGATGTCGTGACCTGCAGAGGAGCCTCGAGGGAAGCCACCGGCCACGAGATGGACGCGCAGGGTCGCGGGGGGAGACGACATCTCGGTCGGAGGCTAGGGGTGCTGCCCGGGGCTCTCAAGCGCGCCCTGGGCTACAGGGCTCGGACACCCAGGACGAGGATCCACGTGCCGAGCACGACGGCACCCAGCCCCAGCACGCGAGCGAACCCTGGCGTCTTCTCGACCTCCCCCACGATGCCCGCGATCGTCGAGCGGAAGTGCCTGGGCGCCAGCAGGGTCCAGAGGGCAGCCCCGACGCACAGGGCTCCCAACGCGAGGAGGATCGCAGCGACACCCGCCCTGTGCGGGTCGGCGCCCGCCCCGAACCCGCCGGCGAAGCTCGCGCCGGCGAGGGCGACGTACGCGCCGCCCAGCAGCCTGACCCGCAGGTCCGTCGCCAGCAGGCCGGCCTGGATCCTTCGGTAGGTCGCCAGGGTCGCTTCGGGCCAGAAGACCAGCGGGGCCCGGCTCAGGACGATCAGCGAGCCCAAGGCGATGGCGATCCACGCCCAGGCCACGCTGCTAGCCATCGTAGAAGAGCGGGTCGTGCAGGCCGACGACGGTGCGGTCGCGCGGCTGCTCGGCGCGCTCCGCGGCCTCGCGGCTCAGCTGGTGCGCGTCGCGGGTCGGGCGCAAGCGCTGGGCCAGGTCGCGGCGCCCGTAGTGGACCTGCAAGAAGAAGCGCCCCGTGTCGTCGGGGCCGGTCGGCAGCCGTCGGTGCCAGACATCGGAGACGAACATCGCGACGTCGCCCGCCCGGCCGTCGAGCGCATGCGCGCCGCGTCCCTCGTAGGTCAGCCCGGTGTCCTGCAGGCGATCGAAGGGCGGGTGCTGGCCCGATCGATGGCTGCCCGGGATCACGGCCGTCGGTCCGCAGGCGGCCGGGCAGTCCTCGAGCAGCAGGTGCAGGCCCACCGCGAACACGGGGTAGGGGATGCGGTCGTCCCAGGGCACGTCGGGGGGCCGCGGGATGTGCGGCCCTGCGTCGATGTGCCACGCGCCCCCGCCGTGGCGGTGCTCCTCGCGCGGCGGGTTGCGCCACGCCGTGTTGGCGATCACGTGACAGTCCTCGCCGAGCAGCGGCTCGAGCACGTCGAGCAGACGCCGGTCGCCAATCACGGTCTGGCAGAGCGCGCTGCGGTTCAGCATCTCGTAGCGGAAGTCCTCGCGATGCTCCTCGGGCAGCTTCGGGTTGCGCAGGTCGGCCGGTTGCTCTGCGTAGACGCGCTCGACGTCCGAGCGGAGCTCGGCCACCTCCTCGGCCGAGAACAACGCGGGCAGCACGGCGTAGCCCTCCCGCTCGAGCTGTGCGCTCGCCGGCGGGGTCGGTCCATCGAGGACCTCGAGGTAGACCCGACGGCGTGTGATCACGAAGCGCCCTCCACGGCCGCGAGGATACGCCACCCGGCCGGCGGGGTCGGGCACGTTCGGGGAGGCCAGGCGCTCCGATCCCTTGGACTGGGGACCGATAAGCTCCGGGCATGACCGGACCTGCCGAAAGCACCTCGCAGCCGGCGACCTTCTCGCGCAGCACGTGGGTCGCGGCCGGCCTGCTCGCGGCGCTGCTGGGTCTGGCCGCCGGGTTGTCCGCATGGCGCCCCTCGCTCTACTACACCCTCTCCCAGGAGGACGGCTTCGTCGAATGGGCCACCGTCTGGGCCTTCCTGCTCGCGGCCCTGGGGCACGCCCGCGTCGCACGCGCCCATCGGGGGCTGGCCCGCACCTACGGATTCCTGCTCGGGCTCTTCTGCTTCGCGGTCGCGATGGAGGAGATCTCGTGGGGCCAGCGGCTCTTCGGCTTCCAGCCCCCGAGCTACTTCCTGGAGCACAACGCACAGCAGGAGCTCAACTGGCACAACCAGGTCGAGGATGCGACCCGCAAGCTCCTGCTCCAGGGGGTGATCCTGGCGTACGGGGTCGGGCTCGCCCTGCTGCCTCGGATGCGCGGCGGGTGGGCGCTGGTGAAGCCCCTTGCCGACCGGCTCGGGGTCGTCCCGCCCGCGGCCCCGCTGGCGATCGGCTTCCTCGCGGCGTCTCTCGTGTACGGTGCCTACCCGTTCCGCTTCGCCGGAGAGTGGGTGGAGCTGACCCTCGGAATGGGCCTTCTGCTCGGCGTGTGGGGCGGCTTCGGCGCAGCGCTGCGCGTGCTCGCGGTGGCCGTGCTGCTCGGTGTCCTGACGCCGCCCGGGCTCGCGGCGTTGCGCCCTTCGGATCCGCTGGCGGAGCAGCACGCCCGCGACGAGCTCGCCGCGCTGCACGCCGACTGGCGCCAGGGGCGGCTGCGCACCGAGTGCGGCGTGCATCGGCGGCTCTTCCATCTCGTCGAGGAGGAGGGCTTCGACGAGCTGCGCGACGGCGTCTTCACGGCCCTCCCGCACCTGCCCGCGGAGCGGGGCCGCTTCTTCCTCGACCCCTGGGAGCAGCCCTACTGGGTGATGGATCGCTGCCACGACGACGGCACGCGCAGGATCCGGGTCTACTCGTTCGGAGCCAACCGCAGACGAGACTCGACCCACGAGGAGGTTCGCGACGACGACGTGGTCGAGACGATCCTCGAGTGGGTGGCCCCAACCGACGAGTAGCGCGCAAAGTCGCAGGGCCCGCTGCCTTGCGGCAACGGGCCCTGCCTGGTCCTGCGCGTCGACGCGTGGGCTAGTAGCCCGTCGGGTCGCCGCTCGCGGTGCGGGGGCTAGTAACCCGTCGGGTCGCCGCTCGCGCTGTCGGAGTCGCCGGTGTCCGAGTCGTCGTGGGGCGGCTTGCTGCCGCTCGCGGCGACCGGCCGGACCTGCACGACTTGGAGCTGTCCGCCGGGGCTGATGTACGTCGCCGTCGCGTGCAGCGAGCCCGGGCCCTCGAAGCTCAGGACCGCCGTGGACGACACGCCGGTGCTGGCGCAGTCGAAGTTGACGAGGCCCTCGGCGGGGATCGTCAGGACCTGCTGCGTGTCCCCTGCCGCGTCGGTCAAGCGGACCATCACCGACAGGTCGTGCTTGGACGGGTTGTGGACCAGGACCCGCGTGTCCGCGACGTCGCAGGTCATCGTCACGTCGTAGCGGTTCCAGTGGTAGGACTTGCTCTTCTTCTTCTTGGCCAGCGCCGCGTCTGCCACTCCGATCGAGAGCAGCGAGGCAGCGAGCCCCAGAGCCAGGATTCTGCGCATCGTCATCGTCTCCTCGTTCGGGTAGGACCCGAAAGGGTTCTCATCGGGATCGTCGGCCGAGGGTCACGCCCCACGGGAAATGCTCCGTGAAGCAGCCTCTGGCCTGGACTCAGGGTAGGGATGTCCCATCAGTCGGGCTGTGACTGCAGTCACGGCAGCTTCACGCCAAGAGAGCGCAGCTCGGTCGATGCTGGCCCGAAAAGGGGGGCAGGCGACCGCTCAGCTGGAAAAGGCCTTGTCGATCGCCCCCGCCACGGCTGCCTTGGCCCCGCTCGCGAGCACCGTGCCATGGGCGCTGAGCAGCTTGTCGAAGTCGTGCTCGAGGATCCGTCGGAACGCTCCCTCGAGGGAGGCGCCCTCGGGGGTCATGAGCTTGAGCCAGATCGGGCCGATCAGCGTCGTCCTGGGAAAACCGATGAACGGCATGGCGAGCCGCGCGAGCAGGCTGTTCCGCGTGTAGTCGCCGTAGTGCTGGATCGCGTCGCAGGTGATCAGGAGGCCACCGGCGCGCTGGATCAGCAGGGTCGCCTCGGGCTGGTTGGCGCCTTCGAGGAAGACCAGGCGTGCGTCCGGAAAGGGGAGGGCCGTGGCCGCGGCGACCTGCACGTCCGGCTTGATGTCGGGGTACGCCTCGGACACCCCGGGCGCCCACAGCTCGGCGTCGAACTCGCTCGTGTAGTAGGGGTCGTCGACGCCGTGCAGCGGGCCGAGCCGAAGGATGCGTTTGACCGTGCCGAGCTGGCGTAGCTGGGCCTCGCCAGCCGGCGTGAGTCGGATCGGATCGACGAGGGTGAGCTCGCCCTCGTGGCGCACGATGGCCATGTTCCGCGAGATGCGCATCAGGGGGTTCAGCGGGATGCTGCCTCGCACGATGAACACGTCGGGGATCACCTGATGGATCGGGTCGTGCGGGTAGGCGGGGGGGAACGACATGGAGAATCCTCCTTCTCGATCGAGCTTCGAGGCCTCGATCATGCGCGGCAAGGTGCCGCGTGGCCTCTGCTGACAGGAACCGGCGGGAAGGTCTCCGGTCTCAGTCCGGAAACGCGGGAAGCACCTCCCCGACCAGGAGCTGGAGCGACTCGTCCCACCACTCCGGCTCGGTGCTGAAGTCGTAGATCATGACCAGCATGCCCCCGAAGCCGCCGGTTGCCTGCTGCAGGTCGGCGATCTTGCGGGTCACGGTCTCGGGAGAGCCGACGAACCAGTTGTGCTCGATCAGGTAGTCCACGTCGAGCACCGAGTCGGGCTCCGAAGGGTCGACCTTGAAGTGCTCGCCCATGCCGTTGCCGACGTAGAAGGGCAGCAGG
>JAJDAR010000063.1 GCA_029261775.1 Deltaproteobacteria bacterium
AAGGGCACCGACGGGGTGTGGCGCAACGTGGCCGACATCTGGAACGAGGGCCCGCGGCCCACTCCCTAGCGCCTCACGGCGCGCCGCGCCTAGCGCCTTACGGCGCGCCGCGATCGTCCTCGCGTCGATCGTCGCTCTCGATCTGGCCGTCGACCACGCGGATCAGCCGTCGCGCACGCTCCATCACCCGGGGGTCGTGGGTGGAGAAGAGGAAGGTCACGCCCCGCTCGCGGTACAGCTTCTCCATGATGTCGAGCAGGTGGATCGCAGTCACGGAGTCGAGGTTGGCGGTGGGCTCGTCGGCCAGCACCACCGCCGGCTGCGAGACGATCGCGCGGGCGATCGCGACGCGCTGCTGCTGACCCCCCGAGAGCTCGTCCGGGCGACGTTCCTCGAGGCCCTCCAGCCCGACCTCGGTGAGCACGCGCATCACTTGCTTGCGCCGCACCTCGGGCTCGACGCCCTGGAGCGAGAGCACCATCTCCGCGTTCTCGTAGGCGCTCAGCACCGGCATCAGGTTGTAGGCCTGGAACACGAAGCCGATGCGGTCGCGGCGCAGGTGGCTGCGCTCGCGCTGTCCCATCTCTCCCAGGTCCTGGCCCTCGATGCGGATCGTTCCCGAGGTCGGGCGATCCAGGGCGCCGATCACGTTCAGCAGGGTGGTCTTGCCCGAACCTGACGGACCGCAGACCGCCGTGAACTCTCCGGCTTCGATCTCGAGTGAGAGGTCGCGCAGCGCGTACACCTCGAGCTTGCCCTGGCGGTAGACCTTGCTCACGCGGGTGAGCTCGACGATGGGTTCGCGAGGCGGCATCGGGGCTCCTAGATCAGTCGGATGGTTTCGGCGGGGTCCACGCGCCCCGCCTTCCAGGCGGGGTAGACGCCCGCCAGCAACGTCGCCACGACCGCGGCGGCGCCGATCAGCAGTGCGTTCTCGGGGTAGATGTCGACGCGCATCATCGAGGTCAGGGCGACCCCCGCGATCTCGGCGTTGTCCACACCCGCCACACCCATCAGGTTCACGCCGACCGTGTGCAGGTACCCGTAGGGCCAGGCGGTCACGAGCAAGCCGCCGAGGATCCCGAAGATCGCGAGCCACACACTCTCGGCCATCACGAGCCGGCCCAGCTGGCCGGGGCTCCAGCCGATCGCGCGAAGGATGCCGAACTCGCGCATGCGCTCCATCACGCTGACGAAGATCGTGTTGAAGATGCCGGCGGCCACGAGCAGCATGATGATCACCTCCATCACCCACGTGCCGCCCACCTTCAGGGCGATGAAGCCGGCCAGCTCGGGCTGGAGGGTGTGCCACGGGATGGCCGAAACCGGCTCGCCCTGGGTGCCCGTCAGGCTGGCCCCGAGCCGCGCGGCGACGACGTCGGCGTCGCGCTGGTCGATGAGGAAGATCGCGATCTGGCCGGCCTCGCCCGGGTCGTAGCCGAGGGAGCGGCGCATGTCGTCGAGGGGCAGCAGGGCCAGCCCGGCGTCTACGCTGGGCGCTCCGGTGTGCATCAAGCCGGTCACCCGGGTCGCTTCCTGGACGATCTCCCCGTGCTTGTCGGTGACCGTGTAGACCACCTTGTGACCCAGCTGCACGCGCAGCTGCTCGGCGAGCTTGCCGCCGAGCACGATGCCGGGTCCCTCGCCGTTTGGCAGGTGGCCCTCGTCAACGGCTTCGATCAGGGAGAGCGTGCCGACGTCCTCGGTGGCGGCATCGAAGGCGATGAAGCCGGCGCCCTGACTCCGGCCCGCCGAGGCCAGGATCATCTGGCCCGAGATGCGCGACACCACCCGGGCGACGTCTGGGTCCTCTGTCGCCAGCCGGCGCAGGTGATCGCTGGCCGGCACGCTGCGCGAGAGGGTGGGGGATTCGAGGTACTCGCTGTGCTGCAGCGTGACGTGGCCTCCGCCAAGGCGAGCCGCCAGGTCGATCATCTCGCGCCAGTTGGCGTCGCCCAGACCGGTGAACAGCCACGCGAACATCGTGCCGAAGGCGATCGACGACAGCGTGAGGAGGGTGCGCCTCCGGTGGCGCCAGAGGTTGCGCCCGGCGAGGGCGAAGAGGTTGGGGCCTGCCACGGTCCGGCTTCTACCGGTGGTAGATGGCGCGCACGGGATCGATCCAGGCGGCCTTGAGTGAGGGGTAGAGGACCGCAAGGGCGACGATCGCGACCAGCGCACCGATCGGCGGGAAGACCGCCGCGAGGCTGAGCTCGGCGCGCCAGACCGGATCCATGGCGACGCCCAGCATCGACATGCCCGCGATGCCGGTGAGCTCGATGCCCTCGACCGCCAGATACCAGAGGGTCGGGATCCCGAGGGCGACCCCGATGACGACGGCCATGGCCGTCAGGATGCCGGCCTCGGCGAGCATCAAGCCCAGGATGCCGGCCGGGCCCACACCGAGGGCTTTCAGGACCCCGAGCTCGCGGATCCGCTCGAAGACCGCCATCAGCATCGCGTTCAGGATCAGCACGGCGATCGCCAGGTAGACGATGAAGAACATGGCCACGATCGCTCCCCGGGCCGAATCGAGCAGGGAGGCGAGGGTGGGCATGATGTCGCGCCAGGTCTGGACGTCCAGGCCGGGGGCGAGCGCGGCCACGGCCGTCGCCGCGACTTCGAGCTCCGCGTCCACCGGGCGGCGAACGACGATCTGGTGGACACCGTCCGGCACGACGAACAGCTCGCGGAACGCGCCGGCCGTCATGAAGACGCCCGCCCGGTCCGTGGCATCGCCGACGCTCTGCAGGACGCCGCGAACCTCGAAGAGGTCGGCTGCCGTGGCGCCGTCGGCGCCTTGGCTCAGGACGACGATCTCGGCGCCGGGCTCCACCCCGAGCATGCGCGCCAGGCGGCGGCCGATGACCACTCCGTGCGGTTCGCCGGGGTCGAGCCAGCTGCCCGCGAAGACGTGCTCGTGGATGCGGCTGACGTCGGCGTCCGCGGCGACGTCCAGGCCGCGAAACGAGACGCCCGCGCTGGATTCTTCTCCTGCGGCGAGGCCCCAGGCGAGCAGCCGAGACGACGCCCGGTAGCCGCGCGCCCGCAAAGGCGCCATCAAGGCTTCGGGGTCGTCGATCCGCGCGTAGAGCGAGGGATCGTCGCGATAGTCGCCCGCATGCACCTGCAGATCCCCGATCTCGAGGTCGAGGATGTTCTGCTCCATGTCACGCAGGTACCCGGCGACGAGTCCCGAGTAGAGGATCATCACCCAGAGGGCGAAGCTCATGGCGGACACGGTCACGAAGGTGCGGCGCCGGCTGCGCAGCACGTTCCGCCAGGCGGTCTTCCAGATGTCCACGGGGGCAGGCTAGCAGCGGCGCCCGCCCCGCTCGGTCGAGCGGGGCGGGGCGCCTGAGGCTCAGCGGGTGGTGGCCTTCTGCAGCCGCTTGTACATCTTCTTTGCATCGGCCTGCGCGGCGCGTGTCAGCTTCTTCCAGTGCTTCTCGCCGTTGGCTTCGAGACGGCCCAGGTGTCGCGCGGATTCGCGCACGACCTTCGTGAGCCCCCGACGCGCCCCGCGGCTCGCACTCTCGATCTGCCGCTCGACGGCCCGGAGCTCCCGCTCGACGTCCTTGCGGAACTGCTTCAGCGACTTGGGAAGCTCCTCCGCGAAGCTGCTGCCCTTCTTCGGGGCGGCCTTCCTGCGGGCGACCTTCTTGCGCGCGACCTTCTTGCGGGTCGTCTTCTTGCGGGCCGCCTTCCGGGGCGCGGCCTTCTTTCGAGCTGCCATGACATCCTCCAAAGCGGCAGAAAGCGCCGCTCCGATACAGCCTCGTTCCCGATCGACGCCCGTCCAGTCGGTCGGTCCGGTCGGGTCGGTCAGGGCGACGGACCGGCTGGCGGCCCCGCGCGGCGCTCCGAATCGCATGGCAGTCCACAATTGAACCGTGGTACACCTTTGAGCCCACACCCACCGGCGGCGAGCGAGAGCGCCCAGGCCGGACGGAGGAGCCCGATGGATCGGTATCTCGTCATCTCCTCGGACGGCCACGCCGGGCCCCGCCCCGAGGTCTATCGCGACTACCTCGACCCGCAGTTCCGTGACGAGTTCGACCGCCAGCACGCCTTGCGCATGCAGGCCCTCGAGCAGGCCGGGGAGCGGCTCGAGATGGCGGCAGAGAGCGCGAAGTGGGCGGAGGACAAGGCGTCGGGCCTGTCCGGGGCGTGGGATTCCGAGCAACGCAACGCGGTGATCGACGCCGACGGTGTGGCCGCCGAGGTCCTGTTCGTCGATGGTCTGACCGAGCAGAACTCGCCGCCCTTCGGCGGCGACCTGGGAATGGTGCCGATGGGTGCCGTCCCCGAGCTGCAGTGGGCCGGCGCCCGTGCGCACAACCGCTGGATGAAGGAGTTCGTGGCGGCCGAGCCCGCGCGCCGCCTGGGTCTGGCGCTGGTGCCGCCGTTCTGGGGCGTCGAACAGGCCGTGCAGGAGGTCGAGTGGGCCCGCGAGAACGGCCTGGGCGGCATCCTGCTCCCGCACATGTGGATGGACCAGGCGCCCTACCACCATCCCAAGTACGAGCCGCTCTGGGCCGCCTGTCAGGACCAGGGGATCGTCATCCACTTCCACTCGGGCGCGGCCCCGATGCTCGACTACTTCGGCGCGGCGGTCTTCGGGGCAGCGGCACCGAGCGACGAGCCCCCGGTCGAGATGCCGGGCGCCCTCGGCATCTACGTGACCGAGGTCTGCTGGTGGCTGGCGCGGCCGCTCGTGTTCATGATCTGGGCGGGCATCTTCGAGCGCTACCCCCGGCTCAAGGTCGCCGTCACCGAGGGCACTTCCATCTGGGTGCCCGAGCTGCTCGAGCTGATGGATCACCGCTACAGCGCCCACCACTTCTCGGCCAAGCTCGGCACCGGCTACCGCAAGCACATGACGATGAAGCCGAGCGACTACTTCCACCGCAACGTGATGGTCGGCAGCTCCTGCATGCCGCGCCGCGAGGCGGAGATGCGCCACGAGATCGGCGTGCACAACATCATGTGGGGCACCGACTACCCGCATCCCGAAGGCACCTGGCCGATCACCCGCAAGATGATGCTCGAGACCTTCCACGGCCTGCCCGAGGACGAGATCGAGGCGATGATCGGCGGCAACGCGGCCGCCTTCTACGGCTTCGATCTCGAGAAGCTGAACCCGATCGCGGAGCGCATCGGCCCCGAGCGGGCCTGGTTCCGCGACGAGACCTCGGCCTAGCCGGGTCTCGCACCCTTCACGAACCGCATTCCAAGGAGACCGGCGATGAGCGAATCCAAGGCCCTGAAGATGAACCCGGGCGACATCATGGCCTGGCCCATCCTGAAGATCGACTACCCGACCGATGCCGACCGGATCGCGGCGCTGCTGCCGCCGGGTATCGATCCGAGTGACTCGGCCAACGTCCACCTCTCGATCTACTGCGTGCCCGTGCCCGACGAGCCGGAGTACGGCGTGGTCGTCAGCGTCGATGCGGACTATCGCGGAACGAAGGGCAACTATGCGCTGGGCTACGGCATCGACCAGGAGTCGGCCATCTTCATCAGCAAAGAGATGAACGGCCAGCCCAAGTACCCCGCGGAGATCGAGTACTACCGCCTGGGCGACGACGTGCGCGCCCGCTGCAGCCACCAGGGCTACACCTTCCTCGAGTTCCAGGGGAAGACGACCGGCGATCTCGACCTGCCCGAGTGGACCGAGTACGAGTGGTGGATCAAGGTCTCGCGCGCCGTCGGCGGCGCCGAGAAGGCCTATGACTTTCCGCCCCACGTCGTGCAGGTGAAGGCCGGCTACAAGCCGATCTACATGCAGTCGATCGAGGGCGAGCTGCTGCTGCGCGAGAGCCCCTGGGACCCGATCGCCGAGCACCTGCCGATCCGCGGCGATGTGTCGGCCCGCTTCCAGACGGCGATGCCCACCGTGCGTGAGATCACGATGGAGGGCCCCCTCGATCCCGACGCCTTCTGGCCCTTCGCCGATACGATCAGCGGCTCGCGCTGGCCGGGTCGGATGGGCGGGCCGAAGCGCGAGCGCTAGGCCGCTCGGCCCTCGGGAGATCGAAAGTGGTTGCCGAAGCCGTTGCGCCGCTCGGGCGCCGGGAGCGCCGGCGCCTGGAGGTGCGCGCCCGCGTGCTCGAGGCCGCCGCGAGCCTGTTCGAGACCCAGGGCTACGAGGGCACGCGCGTGTCGGACCTGTGCGAGCAGGCCGACATCGCCTACGGGACCTTCTTCAATCACTTCCCGGAGAAGCGCGACGTCCTGCGGGCGATGGCTGTGGAAGCGGTGGAGACGGTCGCGGAGCGGCTCGACGACCTGGCCCGCCAGCCGGGAAGTGTCGAGGAGCAGCTCGTGGCCCTGTTCGAAGGGGCGGCGGACGAGTATGAGAGCGCCAGCCAGGAGCGCCGCGAGCTCCTGGGGCGGATCCACGCGATCGCCTATACGGAGGCGCCGGCCGAGAACGACCGCCGGTACCACGCGGCGTTCGAAGCCTGGATCCGCGAGGGAGTGGGGGCAGGGCGCATCCGCGGGGACGTCTCCGTCGAGACGCTCGCCGATGTGGTCGCGAGCATGGTGTCCTCCCTTTCGCTGAGCTGGGTGCACTTCGACGACTTCCCGATTCGCGAGCGCTCGGCCGCCGCAGCGCACTTTCTCGCCGAGAGCCTCGCCCCGCCTGCGGATCGCAAGCGATGAACGCGCTGAACAAGCTGAACACGCGTCAGGGCGGTCAGGGCGGTCGGGGCGGCCGGGGCGGGCTTGCTAAGCTCGGTCGATGACGAGAATGCATCGGAGTCTTGCGTGGGCCTGGGTCGCCGGCTGGATCGCCCTCGCCGCGCCGGTCCTCGCCGGGACCACCCATCCGAGCCCCGAGGCCGTGCAGCCGCTCGCCGCGGGTCAGTCGATTCCCGCCGCGACGGTCCACTCCGTGAAAGGCGAGCCCGTCGAGCTGCAGAGCCTGGTGCGCGACGAAGGCGCGCTGCTCGTCTTCTATCGCGGCGGCTGGTGACCCTACTGCAACACGCAGCTCGGGGAGCTGCGCCACGTCGAGCAGGAGCTCGCCAGCCTCGGCTTCCGGGTCGTCGCTTTCAGTCCGGACCAGCCGAGCCAGCTCGTCGAGAGCCTCGACGTGAAGGGGCTCGGCTACGCGCTCTACTCCGACGCCAGCATGCAGGCGGCCCGCGCGATGGGCATCGCCTACCGGCTCGGCGAGGCGGAGATCGCGCGGTACAAGAAATTCGGGATCGACCTCGAAGCCGCCTCGGGCGAGACGCACCACGAGCTGCCGGTGCCCAGCGTGTTCCTCGTCGAGAAGGGTGGCCGCATCCTCTGGGTCTACTCGAACCCCGACTACAAGGTGCGGCCGGAGAACGAGCAGGTGCTCCGCGCGGCCCGTGAGGCGTCGAACACCACGCCGGACTGAGCAGCCGCGAAGAGCGGGGCAATCCCCACGTTTCTGCCCTTCGCCGATCGGCAGGAGCGCCCTCAAGGCCGCGTCGCACCATGCCGAATCAGGGTGGACGCCGGCGCTGCCCTGATACCCTGCGCCACGGAACCCCATGTCGCATCGCCTGGTCGCCGCCGCAGCCCTGGTCTTCTCGGGTTTCACCGCCCTCGTCTACGAGATCCTGTGGACGCGCCTGCTGGGCTTCACGTTCGGCACGACCAGCGAAGCGATCGGCACCGTGCTCGCCGTCTTCTTTGCGGGGATGGCGCTCGGCAACGCGGTGATCACCCGCTACCTGCCGCGCATCACGCGACCGCTGCGGGTCTACGCGCTGCTCGAGATCGGCATCGGCATCTACGCCCTGGCGACGCTGCCGCTGCTCGCGCGCCTCGATGCGATCTACGCCGTGGTCGGCCCGGACATCTCAGGAACGGCCTTCACGGCGCTGCGCCTCGCCGCGGCTGCGCTGATCCTGCTGCCCCCCACCTTCGCCATGGGGGCGACCCTGCCGGTCGTCGCCAAGGGCGTCGTCGACGTGGAAGGCACCCAGGGTCGCTGGAGCGGCATCCTCTACGGCACCAACACCCTGGGCTCGGTGCTCGGCGCCTACCTCTCGGGTTTCTGGGGCATCCCCTTCCTGGGCCTGACGCGCTCGATCCTGCTGGCGGCCGCCGTGAACGTGCTGGTCGGCGGGGCCGTGCTCGCGATCCTCGGCACGCGTCGCGTGATGGCGCAGGCCCACGCCGGCGGTTCGGCACCGCGCGCCGACGCCCTGCGCTGGCTCCATCTCGCGTTGTTCGCGGTCTCCGGCTTTCTGGCGATCGGCTACGAGATGGTCTGGTCGAAGCTCTTCGGCATCGTCATGGAGGGCACCCTCTACGGCTTCGCCACGGTGCTGTCGGGCTACCTGCTGGGAATCGGGCTCGGCAGCGTGCTCGTCTCGCCGTTCGTCGACCGCCTGCGCTCGCCGCTCCACGTGTATGGCTGGCTCCACGCCGCGATCGCCCTCGCGGTGGTCGCCGGCGCCGCGCTGGTCCCGGAGCTGCCCGGGTGGCGAGCGGACTGGCTGGTCCGCTTCGAGGGCTCCGACCCGACCCATCTGGCCTACGGCCTGGTGCTGCCGATCGTGTTGGCTCCCGCGATCCTGTTCGGCGCGGCCTTTCCGGTGCTCATCCGCGTGGTCGCGCCCGACGCGTCCCAGCTCGGGGTGGGGCTCGGCCGGGCCGTGGCCCTGAACACGGCGGGCAGCATCGTCGCGAGCCTGTCGATCGGCTTCTGGGCGAACACCGCGTTGGGCATGTCGAAGACGCTGTCGGCCCTGCTCGGTCTTCAGCTCGCGATGGCGGCAGTCGCGCTGGGCCTGCTGAGCGGGGGGAGCGTCGCGCGTCGCCTGGTTGCGGTGGCCACGCTCGGTCTGTTCGGCGTGTGGTTGAGCTTCGGGTGGGAGGGCCTGTCGGTCGCGCGCACGATTGCCGGCCGCATGGCGACCGACAACGGTGCCACGGCGACCTACCACCAGGATCTCGAAGAGCACCTCGCGCGCCAGGTCGCCATCCGCGAGGGTCGGAACACCATCGTGAGCCTGCACGACTGGGAGCCGATGCTCGGCCTGCGCAACAACGGCATGCCCGAGTCGGGCACACTGCACGGGCCGCCGTACATGGACGCCAGCATGGTGTGGCTCGGGGTCGCTCCGTACCTGCTGGCCGACCAGACGGAGCGTGTGCTGCTGATCGGGCTCGGCGGGGGGCAGACCCTCGAAGCCCTGACCCGCACCGGTGTCGAGCGGATCGAGGTGGTCGAGCTCGAGGCGGGGGTCGTGGAGGCTGTGAAGCGCCTCCATGAGGGCAAGCCGAACCCGCTCGACGACGAACGCGTGCACCACGTGGTCGGCGACGGGCGCAACGAGCTGGTCCGCGGCCGCTACCGGGCCGAGCCCGCCTTCGACCTGATCGTCTCGCAGCCGAGCCACCCGTGGCTGATGGGCTCGGCCAGCTTGTTCACGCGCGATTTCTTCGAGCTGGCGCGAGACAACCTGCGGCCCGGCGGGCGCTTCGCGGTGTGGGTCAACGGCTATCGCACGACGCCGGATGCCCTGCGTGCGATCGTCGGGAGCTTTCACGACGTGTTCCCCGGTGCCTGGCTGCTCGACACCTCCGGGCACATGCGCCGCGACTTCCTGCTGGTCGGCGGGCACGCGCCGATCCGCGTGGACGTGGCGCGGGCACGGGAGCGCCTGGCCGAGCCCCGGCTGGCCGGGTTGATGGCCCGCTACCACGTGCGAAGCCTCGAAAATGCGCTGTCAGCGTTCGAAGGGCCGGCCTCCGCCTACGCAGCGATCGAGCCGATCCTGCGCAACAGCGACGAGAACGCCTACGTGGAGACCCGGGTACCCCGGGTCCGGACCTGGCGTGCGATCGACTTCCAGGAGATCCAGACCGAGCTCCCCGCCACCACGCCCGTCGTCCCGCCG
>JAJDAR010000064.1 GCA_029261775.1 Deltaproteobacteria bacterium
TCCACCCCGCGGTGCCGCGCTGTCCCGACTGCCTGGGCAAGGAGCTCGAAGTCGGGGCCGTCTCGGGCCGCGCGACCGTGCTGACCTTCACCCTCAACTACCAGCCCTGGGTGCCGAGCCCGGACCATCCCTACCCGATCGCCATCGTCGAGATCGAAGAGCAGCAGGGCGTGCGGTTGATGACGAACCTCGTCCACGTCGCGAACGGGGACATCGCGATCGGCATGCCGGTGCAGGTCGTCTTCGAGCAGCACGACGACGTCTGGTTCCCCTTGTTCGAGCCGGCCGACCCGGTCTCGCTGCAGCCGGGAGGGCGCGGCTGATGGAGCTCCGGCGCAGGGCCGCCGTGACCGGCATCGGGCAATCCGCCGTCGGTCGTCGGCTCGGCCGCGATCCGCTCGACCTGACCCTGGACGCCTGCGTGGCGGCGATCGAGGACGCGGGCCTCAGCCGGGACGACATCGACGGGCTGTCGACCTACCCCGGTGCGATGGGCCCCGGCGGGTTCTCCGGGGCCGGGATCAGTGACGTCCACGATGCCCTGCGCCTTCCGCTGCGCTGGTTCAACGGCGGCCCCGAGCATCCCGGCCAGCTCGCGAGCGTGATCGAGGCGTGCATGGCGGTCGCCTGCGGGCTCGCCCACCACGTGCTGTGCTTCCGCTCCGTCTGGGAGTCCTCGCATCAGGGCGCCGGCGGTCGTCAGGGGCTCGGTCTCGGCGAGGGCGGCGGTGGCTACCGCGCGACCGGGATGATGGAGTACACGCTGCCGTTTCGCGCCTACTCGGCCGCGAACTGGATCGCCATGTTCGCGCAACGCCACTTCCACCTGTACGGGACGACCCGCGAGCAGCTGGCCTGGATCGCCCTGAACGCGCGGCGCAACGCCGGCCTGAATCCACTGGCGATCTACCGCGATCCGATGAGCCTGGACGACTACTTCGCTGCGCGCATGATCTCGACCCCGCTGTGCCTGTTCGACTGCGACGTGCCGGTCGACGGGGCGACGGCGGTGATCGTGTCGCGGGCGGATCGCGCCACCGATCTGCGCCGGGCGCCCCTTCACATCGAATCAGTCGGCTGCGCCCTCAAGGGAAGACCGTCCTGGGATCAGTTCGACGACCTGTCGACGATGGCGACGCGCGACGCGGGCGCCGCACTCTGGGAGGGAACGGAGCTGCGGCCGGCCGACGTGGACGTCGCGGAGCTCTACGACGGCTTCAGCTTCATCACGCTCTCCTGGCTCGAGTCGCTGGGCTTCTGCGGCAAAGGGGAGGGCGGCCCGTTCATCGAGGGCGGCGAGCGGATCGCCCTCGAAGGAGAGCTACCCCTCAACACCCACGGCGGGCAGCTCTCGGCGGGGCGACTGCACGGCTACGGGTTCCTCCACGAAGCCTGCGTCCAGCTCTGGGGCGAGGGCGGCGAGCGGCAGGTGGCCGGCGGCCCGCGGGTGGCCGTGGCGGCCGCTGGGGGAGGCCCCCTTGCGAGCTGTCTGCTGCTGACGCGCGACTGATCGGCGCGCAGCGGACGCCTGCAGGAAGGTTCAGGCTTGCTTTTCTACCTGCGTGCAGGTAGAAATCACTCCATGGTGGCAGCCACGGTAGAGCTCACCCCGAAGGCCCATCGCACCCGGGCCGCCATCCTCCAGGAGGCCGAGCGGCTCTTCGCCGCCCACGGCTTCCGCGGCACCCGCCTGGAGGATGTGGCGCAAGCGGTCGGGATCCGGCGGGCCTCGATCGTCTACTACTTCGCGGACAAGCGTGAGCTCTACGACGCGGTGTTGGCCGATGCCCTGGGGGGCCTCCTGCAGCGGCTTCGGGAGGTGCTCCTGACTCCCGAGCCGCTGCGGGAGCGCGTCGATTCCGCCGTCTCCGTCTGGGTCGACTACATCGGCGAACGTCCCACCCTTGCCCGTCTGGTGTTGCGCGAGTCGGTCGATGCGGAGCCGGGGGAGGCGCCGGCCCTGCTCGCGCACATCGGACCCTTCGTCGAGCTGGTGCGCGGTCTGGTCGGAAGCGAGGCGGTGGCGCGTGTCCCCGTCGCCATCGGTCCGGCGCACATCGCGAGCGCCATCGCCGGCGCCACGCTCTTCTTCGTCGGCGCCATGCCAACCTTCGTTCCGGACCTGGAGTTCGATCCGCTCTCGCGCGACCACCTCGACGCCCACCGGCGCGAGGTCCTGAGGATCACCGCGCGGCTGCTCGGCGACGGCTAGAGAGGCCTCGACGTGTCCTCCCATCCCGACGACAGCACCTTCGCGGCCTTCAATCGGATGCAGGGGATGGGGACGGTGCGCGATCCCTACCCCGAGTGGGCCGACCTGCGGCGTGAGGCACCCGTCCAGGTTGGCGACACCGATCGGTTCCTGCCCCCCGGCAGCGCGGCCCTGATGGGCGAGCGGATCGCCGTCGCGCTCTCCTTCGACGCGGTCAGCGAGGTGCTGCTCGACGGCGCGCGCTTTCCCTCCTCCGGCTATGCCCGCACGATGGGCGCCGTCATGGGCCACACCATCCTCGAGATGGACGAGCCCGAGCACCATCGCTACCGCGCGCTGATCCAGACGGCCTTCCAGCGCAAGCAGCAGCAGCGCTGGGAGCAGGAGATCGTCCGACCGACGATCGAGGCGAGGCTCGAACGGTTGCGCGGGGCTGGGCGGGCCGAGCTCGTGGGAGACCTGACCTTCCCGTTTCCGGTCGCGGTGATCTGCGACATGATCGGCATTCCGAAAGACGAGCACGACACCTTCCATCGCCTGGCGGTCGACCTGATCAGCGTCGCCTTCGATCCGCCGCGGGGGCTGGCGGCTTCACAGGGGCTGGGCGAGCTGTTCGCCGAAGTGCTCGCTCAGCGTCGACGTCAGCCGGCGAACGACCTGATGACGCTTCTCGCGGAGGCGGAGCTCGAAGGCACCCACCTCGAAGACGAGCAGATCTTCGCGTTCTTCCGCCTGCTCGCACCGGCAGGTGCGGAGACGACCTACCGCTCGTCGAGCAATCTGCTCTACGGATTGCTCTCCGACCCGGTCCAGCTCGACGCCCTGCGACGTGATCCGTCGCGGATCCCTGCAGCGATCGAAGAGGGCCTGCGGTGGGAGTGCCCGCTGACGGGCATCCAGCGCACGACGGCGCGCGACACGGAAGTGGCGGGGGTCGCCATCCCCGAGGGCACTCCGGTCCACGTCTGCCTCGCCGCCGCCAACCGCGACGAGACCCGTTGGGACGAGCCGGACCGGTTCGACCTCTTCCGGACGCAGCGGCATCATGCGTCCTTCGCGTTCGGGCCCCACACGTGCCTGGGCATGCACCTCGCCCGCATGGAGACCCGGGTCCTGCTCGAATGCCTGTTCGAGCGGCTGCCGGGGCTGCGCATGGATCCCGAGGCCGAGGACGTGCACATCAGCGGCCGCATGTTCCGCTCGCCTCTGGCTCTCCCCGTCGTCTTCGACGGCTGAGCCAGGCGCGAGCGCAACGACGCGGCAGGCGCGAGGACTTCGTGGCGCATCCGTCGAAAGGCTCGGAGGTCTGGCTGGGAGTCGACGTCGGCGGCAGCGGCATCCGCTGCCTGTTCGTCGATCGGCAGACAGGCGAGAGCATGTGCAGGGTCCGGCCGCTCGTGACCCGGGCGGCTCCTGGCGGCGGTGTCGATCTCGACCTGGAGGCGTCGTGGCAGGAGCTGGCGCGCGCGATCGGGGAGGGTCTCGAGGCGTCGGGGCTTCGCGCCGAGCAGGTGGCCGGCGTGGGTCTCACGTCGATGCGCTTCGGCAGTGTCGTCCTCGGCGAGCGAGACCGGGTCCTGCTCGCGGCGCCCAATCACGATGCGCGGGGAGTGGGAGCCGCCCTGGAGTTGGCGGCGCAGCACGGCGAGGCAATCGAGGCGTCGACGGGCCACTGGCCCGCGCCGATCGGCACGGCGCCACGACTCCTCGGCCTGGCGGTGGCCAAACGGGCCCGGGTGGAGGCGGTGCTCAGCGTCAACGACTGGCTCGGCTGGCGCATGACCGGCGAGCGCGCGACCGACCCGAGCCAGGCCTCCGGCACCCTGCTCTACGACCTCGGGGCACGCGGTTGGTCTCCGGAATGGGTGGAGCACGTCGGCATTCCCGAGCAGGCCCTCCCGCCGATCCGCCACGCCGGCGACCGGTTGGGAGACCTCGCCGACGAGCCCGCGCGCCAGCTCGGCCTCGCGCCGCGCACACCGATCGCGGTCGGTGGCGGGGATACCCAGATGGGCCTGCTCGGGCTGGGCGCGCTCGATGCGGGACAGGCCGGCGCGGTGTGCGGTACGACACTTCCGGTGCAGTCCGTCGTCGCCGGGGCCCCGCCGCTGCGCCCGGGTTGCTGGGTCGAGCCCCACGTGATCCCGGAGCGCTTCGTCGTCGAGAGCAACGCCGGACCGGTCGGCGCTGCGCTCGACTGGCTCGGCCGGCTGCTGAGCCCCGAGGCAGCGAACGGCGCGGCCTGGCTGCTCGCCGAGGGCGCGGCGGGCGATGCGGACGCGGGGGGCATGCTCTCCACGTTCGGCGCCCAGCTGGGCGACACGCGCTCGCTGGATCTACCGATGGGCGAGCTGTCGCTGTCCCACCTGGTCGGGGGCGATCCGACACGAGCCCGGACGAACCTCGCCAGGGCCGTCGTCGAGGGCATGGC
Source organism: Deltaproteobacteria bacterium (assembly GCA_029261775.1). GTDB lineage: Bacteria > Myxococcota_A > UBA9160 > UBA9160 > UBA6930. Next base: position 4,644 of record JAJDAR010000064.1, read on the forward strand.
CTTTGCGGTCCGTGCGAACTGGGAGCACGCGCGGCACGACCCGTCGGAGACCCTCGTGCTGGGCGGCGGCATGTCCGACAGCGCGAGCTGGTGCGCCACCGTCGCAGCGGCCTGCGACCGCTCGATCGACGTCGGGGTCCGCGACGCTTCGGCCCTGGGCGCCGCGCTGTGCGGCGCGGTGGCGGCGGGCGGCTTTCGCGACCTGCGCGAGGCGGCCGGACGTCACGCCACGCGGCGCCGCGTCGAGCCTGCAGCCGAGCACGCGACGCTCCTCGAAGAGCGCTTCCAGCTCTGGCAGCGCGTCCAGGCGGCGCGCCTGCCCATGGCGGTCCACACCCGGGGCGCGGCCGTCCAGGCGCTGCTCCGCGGAGCGGGGCAGGGGCCGGCGGCCTCCAGCCGGCCGGACGGGCTGCGCATCCTGGTCACCGCCGACATGGACCGCGACGCCCTGGACCGGCTCGCGGCGCTCGGCGAGGTGGAGTACGCGAGCTATCGCGACGCGCGGCGCCTGTTGACGGGCCCCACCCTGGTCGAGGCGCTGCAGGGGTTCGACGTCTTCATCACCGAGATCGATCTGGTCGATGGAGCCTCGCTGCTCGCACTCCCCGAGCTGCGCGTGGTCGCTTCGTGCCGTGGAGACGCCGTCAACGTGGATGTCGAGGCCTGCTCGATCCTCGGAGTGCCCGTCCTGAACGCGCCTGGCCGCAACGCCGACGCCGTGGCGGATCTGACCCTCGCCTTCCTGCTGGCCCTGGCGCGCAAGCTGCCCGAAGCGAATGCCTTCCTTCGCGAGCCCGACATGCAGGCCGGCGACATGGGGGCGATGGGTCGCGCCTATGGAACGCTCCGCGGTCACGAGCTCGGGGGCCGGCAGGTCGGTCTGGTGGGCCTCGGTGCGGTGGGCCGCAAGGTGGCCCGGCGACTGCGCGCCTTCGGCGCCGAAGTGCTCGTCTACGACCCTTGGCAGAGCCCCGAAGCGATCCGCCGCATCGGGGGCGAGCCGGTCGCGCTCGACGCGCTGCTGGCCCGAAGTGACTTCGTGAGCCTGCATGCCGCCGTCACCGAGGAGTCGACGGGGCTGATCGACGCGGCGGCGCTCGCGCGGATGAAGCCCGAGGCGTTCCTGGTCAACACCGCGCGCGCCGCGCTGGTCGACGAGGCCGCACTGGTCGAGGCGCTGGAGGCGGGTCGGTTGGCGGGCGCGGCGCTCGACGTCTTCTCGGAGGAGCCGCCGGGCTCGGACCATCCGCTGCTGGCGCGCGCCGACGTCATCGCCACGCCCCACATCGGCGGCAACACCCACCAGGTCGGCGTGCACCAGGGGCGCATCATCAGCGAGGGCCTGGCCCAGGTCCTGTCCGGCCAGCCTTCGACGTGCCTGCTCAATCCCGAGGTGGCCAAGGACTGGGCGTGGGACCGTGCGCGGTCCGTTCCGGACGAAGCGACCTGCGCAGCGCTGCGCGAGCGCCCGCCGCCGGCCGTCACCGACCTCCAGAAGAAGAAGCCGCGTCGGACCGCGGCCGCGCCGGTCGCTGCGTCCCTCGAGCCTGCGGCACCCGAGCGTGCGTCACCCGAGCCTGCGGCGCCCAGCGTCGATCCGGGCCGACGCGAGGCCGTGAGACCCGTCCTGGAGCGCTTCGTCACAGGCTTTCGCGAGGACCCGGCCGCCGCGCGCATCGCGGTGGGGCAGGACGTCACGCTGCACTTCGTGCTTTCGGACGTCGAGCTCGACTTCCACCTGCGGTTGCGCGAGGGGCGCGTCGCAGCCGCTCTCGGCCCGCCGGACGCCGAGCCGGAGGTGGTGCTCCGGCTCGAGGCCGATGTCCTCGATCGGATGTTCGGCGGCAGCTCGCGTGCGATGGACGAGGCCATGGCGGGGCACCTCTCCTTCAGCGGCGACGCGGCGAAGGCCATGACCCTCCAGCAGCTCGAGGACGACCTGATCCGCCCCTATCGCGCAGCCGCGAAGGGCTGAGCGCCGCGCCATCGTGCGGCTCTCGGCTGAAGAGCCGCCGCTTGAGACGGGACCTGGCGGGTCGGGTACCCTCGCGCGCCGATGGACTGGTACCGCCGCGTCTTCCCGCTCGTGCGGTGTCTCCCGGCGGAGCCCGCTCATACCCTCGGCCACTGGATGCTGCGTGCCCCGGTGGCATGGGGCGGGTCGCGTCCCCGGGATCCCTTCGTCTGGCGGGGCCTCGAGTTCCCGAACCGGGTCGGCATCGCGGCAGGCTTCGACAAGAACGCGCAGGTGCTCGCGGGCATCGCGCGGATGGGCGTGGGCTTCGTCGAGGTCGGCACGATCGTGACGGAGCCCTGGTCCGGCAACCCGGCGCCCAGGATGCGGCGGCTCGAGGGCCAGCGCGCGATCTGGAACCGGCTCGGCTTCCCGAGCGAGGGCGTCGAAACCGTCGCCGCGCGGCTCGCGGCGTTCCGTCGAGACGACCGCAGCGGCATGCTGCTCGCGAGCAACGTGGCGCCGCATCCGCGGACCGTGAAGGCTGGCGGACCGGGTTTCGTCGCCCAGGCCCGCGACGAGCTGCTGCGGCTCGGCCGCACCCTGCACGCTGCGAGCGATCTCTTCGTCGTGAACCTGAGCTCGCCGAACACGCAGGGGCTGCGCGATCTGCTCTACGGGCCCGGCTTCCGGGACGAGCTCGTTCTGCCTCTGCGCAAGTTGCTCCGGGAGCTCGACCGCGAGACCGGTCATTCGCGCGCGACGCCCCTGCTCGTCAAGCTGCCGCCCGAAGACGCAAGCGGCACGCCATGGACGGAAGAGACCCTCGCGCCGCAGGTCGAGCCCTTCTGCCAGGCCGAGGCGTGTGATGGCTTCGTGGCGGTGAACACCTCGATCGGCCTGGCGCGGGCGCAGGTGCCGGGTGCGGGCGCCGATCTGCCGGGCGGGCTCTCGGGGGCGCCGCTTCGACCCCTCGCCGAGTCGGCCCTGCGCCTGCTCGCCACCCTCCGCTGCGAGGGTCAGCTGCTGATCGGGGTCGGCGGCATCGACCAGCCCGAAGATGCGCTGCGGCTCCACGAGGCCGGTGCCGATCTGGTCGAGGTGTACTCGGGGATGATCTACGGCGGCCCCGGCTTCCCGGCACGCTGCGCGCGGGCGCTGGCCGGGGCGGCCTAGCCGACCGTCAGCACCATGACCGCCTTGGCGGTGTGCATGCGGTTTTCGGCCTGGTCGAAGACCCGGCTCTGCGGGTGCTCGAAGACCTCGTCCGAGACCTCGCGCACGTCCGGCTCGGCGCGCGCAAACTCGGTCGAGAGGTCGTGCAGCGCGGGCAGGCAGTGCATGTAGATCGTGTCGGCGCGGCCGGTCAGCGCCATCAGCTCGGTCGTGACCTTGAAGTCGCGGAGCTGGGCGATGCGTTCGGCGACCAGGTCCTCCTCGCCCATCGAGACCCACACGTCACCGTAGACGGCCTCGCAGCCGTCGAGAGCCCGTGCCGGATCCTCGCTGACGGTGATGTCGGCTCCGACCGACGCCTCCCCCATCAGGTCCTTGACGAGGGCCTCGGAGGGCGCGAGCTCGGCCGGCGCGAGGATGCGCAGGTCGACGCCCATCTTGGACGCACCGATCATCAGCGAGCGGGCGAGGTTGTTGCGCCCGTCGCCGACGTAGCAGAGCCGCGCTCCGCGCAGCCGTCCGAAGACCTCGCGGATCGTCAGCAGATCCGCGAGCACCTGGGTCGGGTGGTACGTGTCGCACAGCGCGTTCCACACCGGGACGCCCGCATGCGCGGCCAGCTCCCGGACGATGTCGTGGGAGAAGCCCCGCCAGACGATCCCGTCGAAGAGCCGGCCCAGCACCCGGGAGATGTCCTTGATGGATTCCTTCTGGCCGAAGCGGATGTCCTCGGGCGGCAACACCTCGAGGTTGGCGCCCTCGTCGGCCGCGGCCACCGCGAAGGAGGCCCGCGTGCGGCACGAGGGCTTCTCGAAGATCATCGCCAGGTTGCGGTTCGCGAGCCGGCGGGGGAACACCCCGCTGCGCTTGGCGGCCTTGAGGTCGGCCGCCGTGTCCACCATGAGCGCGATCTCGTCCGGCGCGAAGTCGCGCAGGGTCAGCAGGCTCCGGCCCTTCAAGCTGATGGGCATGATGTCCTCTTCAGGGGGGCGGGCTGGGCTTCGAGGGCTTCCGCCGAGGGCGGTAGAGAACCCCGCGAAGCGAAAGAAGAATCCTAGCCGCGGGCTACCATGGGAGCCATGCGGCAAGGCAGCGCAGGAGGCGGCCGGGCGAGGGGCGCCGGCCCCGCAGGGGAGGAGTCGGAGGCGCTCCCGGCGGTCTTCGAGTCGCCCGAGCCCGGGGCCCACCCGGCGCTGCGCACCGGCGAGGCGGGCTTCGTCTGGCTGAGCGAACAGGGCGAGCTGGAGACCGACACGCGCGTCGTCCTGAGCCCCAACTCGACCCACGCACTGCTCGGTCATGGCGTGGTCGAGGCGTTGAACCGCCTGCCCCTCGAGCTGGCTCCGGTCGGCAGCGGCCGCGACACGTTGATCCCGCAGGCCGTGCTCGACGATGCGTCCGACGTCTTCTACGCCGCCGACCGCAAGACCTACGGCGCGATCTGGACCTTCGACCTGCCGGCCCCGAAAGCGGTCGGGGAGCCCGCCGGGCCCGGCGCCGCGCGACTTCGCATCGACAACCGCGAGTACCAGCGAACGCTGGCGCGGCTCCAGGATCTGGTGCGCGGCGCGAGCCGGGCGGGGTTCGCCGTACGGCTCAGGATCTGAGCCGGGACGTCAGCGCGGGACCTCGGCTTGGGGAAGCGATCCGACCCAGAGCGAAAAGCGCGCCGTGGTCGGGGTGCAGCCGTCCCGGCAGACGCTGGCGGTGGCCGTTCCCGCGACCGAGCAGCCGCGGGATCCCGCGTTTCGGGCGGGGCCCTGCATACGCAAGGCGAGCTGCTGTCCGGCTGCATCCTCCCAGGATCGAGTGGGCCCCGCTTCGACGCACGCCTCGCGGCCGAAGGCGAGCGTCACGTCGAGGTCTTCGATCGCGCCGAGGCGAACGCCCTCGTGCGGCTCCCATCGCAACGAGATCAGGGCCTCGTCGCCCGCCGGGACGGCGGCCGGCGCGCTGGCGACGAAGCGCGCTCCAGCCAGCTCGACGGTCTCGACGGTGGGGGCCGGCAGCCCGCCGTCGCAGGCGACCGCCGCAGCGAGGGCGCCGAGCCAGCCGATCGTCCTTCCGCGCCTCGGGGGCGGCCGTGTGCCCGCGGTTCTGCGCGTCATCGGCGGGAGCCTACCCGTGGAGTTCGGGGATGCACGCGCACCCAGGGCTCCGCCCTCGGGCGGCGAGGGCGCGACGGGTACCGCTAGCATGGCGCCCCTCGTGGAGGTCCCATGTCCGACGCACCCTTGCTTCGCGAGCAGGACGGCACCGTCCTGCTCCTCACCTTGAACCGCCCCGCCAAGAAGAATGCCTTCGACGAGCGGCAGTGGGACGCATTCGCCAGCGCGCTGCGAGCGGCGCGAGAGGATCCGTCCGTTGCGGTCGTCGTGGTGACCGGCGCGGGTGGCAACTTCTCCGCGGGTGTCGACCTCGGGAGCTTTCAGGGCGGCCGGGTCGAGCGCGACGACGGCTTCGAGAGCGGCTACGACAACCTGATGGACGCCCTGGTCGCGTTCGACAAGCCGCTGATCGCGGCCGCCACGGGGGTCGGGATCGGCATCGGAGCGACCTTCCTGTTCCATTGCGACGTGGTGTACGTGGGCGAGAGCCTGCGGCTGCGATTGCCTTTCGTGCAGCTCGGCCTCGTGCCCGAAGGCGCGAGCAGCTACATGCTGCAGGCCGCGATCGGTTCGCGCCGTGCTGCCGAGCTCTTCTACACGGCCGAGTGGATCGACACGGCACGTGCCCTCGAGACGGGGATCGCGACCCGCGCCTTCACGGACGAGGAGCTGCTGCCGGCGGCGCGGGCCAAGGCGCAGGAGATGGGTCAGTGGCCCGTCTCGGCGCTCCAGGCCACGAAGCGGACCCTGCTCGTGGCCCATCGCGCGGGGGTCGAAGCCGCGCTCGTCGCGGAGCGGGACGGCATGAAGCAGCAGGCCGGCTCACCCGAGAACATCGAGGCGGTCACGGCCTTCTTCGAGAAGCGCAAGCCCGACTTCGCCAAGCTGCGCGAAGGCGGGGCCCGCGGCTCTCCCAAGGACGACGCTTGAGCGGTCGCGTCGCCTTCGTCACCGGCGCGAGCCGCGGGATCGGCAAGCGGACGGCCCTGTTGCTGGCCGAGCGGGGCTACCGCGTCGCGATCACGGCGCGGACCCTCGTCGAGGGCGAGCAGTACGAGTACTCGAACACGGGCGCGCGGCAGGAGGTGCGTGCGATGCCCGGCAGCCTCGAGTCGACGGCTGCTGCCATCCGCGAGGCCGGCGGCGAGGCCCACCCGATCCGCATGGATCTGCTGGATCGCGCCTCGATCGCGGCGGCGGTGCGGGAGACCGTCGAGGTGCTCGGTCCGGTCGAGCTGCTGGTCAACAACGCGATCTACCAGGGACCCGGGACCATGGATCTGGTGCTGGACCTCGAGGTCGAGCAGCTGGAGCGCCTCTACCTGGGCAATGCGATCCACCAGCTCTACCTCATCCAGCAGGTCCTCCCGGCGATGCTCGCGCGCGGCTCGGGGGTGATCGTGAACGTGGTCTCCGAGTCGGCGATGATGGATCCCAGCGCGCCGGCCGGGCAGGGCGGCTGGGGCTTCGGCTACTCCTCTTCGAAGGCCGCCTTCCTGCGCCTGGCCGGGATCCTGGCCGTCGAGCACGCCGGCAAGGGTGTGCGTTTCGTGAACCTCGAGCCGGGCTTCGTGCTGACCGAGACGATGAGCGAGCGCGGCATGACCGAGCAGTTCGCCCGCCAATGGGGCGGCGCGCCTCCCGAGGTGCCCGCGGCCGTGATCGCCTGGCTGGCCGACGATCCCGCGGCCGACGAGTGGCAG
>JAJDAR010000065.1 GCA_029261775.1 Deltaproteobacteria bacterium
TGGTCGCCCTCGGCCAGCCCGCGTTCCCGCGCGTCGTCGGGATGCATCGTCAGCGGATTCGCCCGGCTCTTGCGGCCCTTGAGCTTCTCGACGTTGTGGTACCAGCTGTTGTGCATCGAGGGCTCGCGGCGCGAGATCAGCTTGAGCCGGGTGGGGTCCTCGGCCAGCAGCTCGCGGGCAATGGCCTCGCAGCGCTCCAGCGCCTCCGCGAAGAAGGACGGACAGCAGTCCACCCTGTGATCCGGTGTCTGGATCCAGTCGCTGAAGAAGCGACCGGGCTCGAGCGGCGGCAGCACCCGTCCCCGCGGCTCGGCGCGCAGCTCCTCCATCGACACATCGCGGCTGCGCATCATGTGCTCGATGCGCCCGAACAGGTCGGGCTCGGGCCCGGCGTCGAGGATCGAGCGCAGCCCCAGCTCCTGCTCGAGGCGTCCGAGGATCCACCACTCGGGCTTGCGCTCGTGCTGCGGCTCGACGACTGCCTCGGTGAGCTGCACGAAGGGCTCGTACTGCAACCCGAGACCGCACAGGTTGACGTCGGGGCGCTCGAACATGTCCGCGGCGGGCAGGCACCAGTCCGCCAGCTCGCCGGTGGCGTTGCGGTAGAGGTCGATCGTCACCAGCAGATCGAGAGACTCGAGGGCGCGGCGCATCTCGGCCTCGCCGCCGACGCTGAGCACCGGGTTGCCGGCGATCACGAAGAGCACCCGGATCCGGGGCTCGCCGTTCTCGATCTCGTCGGCCATCAGGTTGCCGGGCAGCGCGCCGCGAACCCGCCGCAGCTTGCCGTGACGGTGATCGAACCAGACCTTGTCCGGGTCGAGGGTGGTGCGCCCGGCCTTGGCGGCGGGGTAGAAGCCGACCGAAAGCATGTTGCCGCCCTGCTCGCCGAGGTTCCCGGTCAGCAGGGACACCATGTGCAGCAGCCAGTAGGCGAGGGTGCCCTGGCGGCCCATGTTCACCCCGGTGGACATGTGCAAGGCGGCGCGCCGAGCGCCTGCGAACTCACGGGCGAGCGCGCGGATCTCGTCTGCAGCGATGCCGGTGATGCGGGCGGCTCGCTCGGGAGGATGCTCTGCGGCGAAGGCGCGCAGCTCGTCCACGTGGTTGCCGTGCTCGGCGACGAAGCGCTCCGCGACGAGGCCCTCCTCGAAGAGCGTATGCACCACCGCGGCAAGGAAGTACACGTCGGTGTCGGGCCGGATCAGCGTGACCTCGCCCGCCTTGGCCTCGGGCACCTCGATGCGGCGCGGGTTGAAGTAGCGCACCACAGCGCCGCGCTTCACCGCAGCCCGCAGCTCACCCAGCGGGTCGGCAATCGAGATGAAGCTCATCTTCGAGACCCGGGGGTTCTCGCCCAGGATCCACACGACGTCGGCGTGCGCGATGTCGGGCACGGGGTGGCAGGTGCTCGTCCCGAAGATGGCTTCGCTGCCTGCGAACTTGTTCGAGCAATCCTGGGTGCCCGAGCTGAAGGTCCGCTGCACACCGAGCTGCCCGAGGAACGAGCCGATCGCGGGGCCGGCCGTCGAGTTGAAGGCCGTCGGGTTCCCGATGTAGGCACAGATTGCGTCGGGCCCGTCTTCGTCCAGAACCTGGCGCACGACGCGCGCGATCTCGGCCGCCGCCGTGTCCCAGTCGCTCGAGACGAAGCCGTCGGCGCTGCGGCGCTGCGGCGCGTTCAGCCGGTCGGGGTCGTGGTGGATCTCGAGACCGGCGATGCCTTTATGGCAGGCGAAGCCCTTCGTCACGGGGTGCTCCCGGTCGGGGCGCAGGGCCTTCAGCTGGCCGTCCTCGACCTCGGCGACCAGACCACACGAGGGCTCGCACACGCGACAGAAAGTGGGAATCTCGGACATGGGCGCTCCTGGTGGACCGGGGGTTCGGGAGTCAGGCGGGCTGCTTGAACTCGACGAGGATCGCACGGTAGGGCGTGTCGCCCACGTTGCGCGCGACCTCGTTCGAGCCGCGCGGCACGAAGTAGACGCTGCCCCGCTTCGCCGGCAGCTCGAAGGCCTTCTCGAAGTGGGGATTCGGCAGTCCCTCGACGGGCGCGACCTCGACGGTGGCCGGGCCGAGCTCGACGAGCGCGTAGTCATGGGCGTGGTGATGGGGCGCGGTCGCCTCGCCGGGGGCGATCGTCTGCTCCCAGATCCGGACGCGATCGTCCTCGTGCAGGATGCGGGTCGCGATGGGGCCCAGATCGGGCGGGTCGGCGTCGGACATGGGTCCTCCCCTCGAGCTTCGGCAGGGTAGCGCGCCCCGCGCAGCCGCCGGCGACGCGGGGCGCTCGGCCCCGCCGAGAGGCACTGCGCCCCAGCCTTCCCTGCCAGGAGCCCCGCGACGGCCAGCGGTCTGGCATCCGACGTGCAGTATCCGAGGGTTCAGGCGGCCCGCGACACCGGAGGAATGCATGAACGCGCTGAACGACTTCATGGACGAGGAGCTGGATCGGCTGCGGCAGGCCCGTGACGAGCTGCGGGTGCAGGCCGAGCTGGCCTCGATGGAGATCCGCGACCAGTGGAAGCAGCTGGAGCACCGCTGGTCGGAGCTCGAGGGGAAGGCGAAGAGGATGCGCGAGGCGGCGGCCGAGGACCGGGAGGAGATCCGGGCCGCGGCGAAGCTGTTGGCCTCGGAGATCCGCGACGGTTTCGAGCACCTTCGGGCGCGGCTCTAGCGCGAGGGAGGGGTTCGAAGGCCGGGCCGGTCGCTGGGCATCTTCCGCGGGCTCACGCCTGCGAGGGCAGGTAGGTCTCGAACATCCGGCCCAGCTCGGAGTCGTCCTTCTCGGGGATGCGGTAGTAGGTGCGGATCGTGACGTTGCCCGCGTCGTCGAAGCGATAGGTCTCGATGCTGTGGGCGATCGAAGTGCGGCCGTCGGTGCTGAGATGGTTCTCCAGACACCACGCGACCTCGTCACCGTTCACGAAGAGGGTGCCGGGGACGATGCGGAATCGGACCCTGGCCTGGAACAGATCCCACGAGTCGGTGCAGCACGCGGCGAAGCCCTGCTTCTCCGGGGTGCCGACGGGGTCGAGCATGCGGAACTCGCCAGGTGCGATGCTCCGCCAGTTTGCGATCCACGCGTCCTTGTCGCCCGCGTTCCAGAGCGAGACGTAGCGCTCGGCCCATTGCAGGCGCTCGCGGCGGGTCGGGACAGGCACGCTCAGCGGACCGTGGCGAAGAAGCTGCGCAGGTCGCCCGCGAGCAGCTCGGGCTGCTCCATCGCCGCGAAGTGGCCGCCCTTCTCGTACACCTCGTAGTGCGTGACGTTGTACATGGCCTTGGCCCAGGCGAGCGGGGCCTTGTAGATCTCGCGGGGGAAGATCGCGCAGCCGGTCGGCACCTCGACCTTTTCGGTGGGAATGGCGGCGCCGCCCTGCATGACCTCGCAGTAGAGACGGATCGAGGAGTTGATGGTCTCGGTGACCCAGTAGATCATCACGTTGGTCAGCAGCTCGTCCTTGCTGAAGACGCTCTCGATGTCGCCGCCGCAGTCGCTCCAGGTGCGGAACTTCTCGACGATCCAACTGCACAGGCCCGCGGGCGAGTCGTTGAGGCCGATGCCGAGGGTCTGCGGCTTGGTGCCCTGGATCTGCTGGTAGCCCGTCTCGCGGGTCTGGAAGGCCTGCGTGTCGGCCGCCCAGCCCTGCTCGCGCTCGCCGAGCTCGCCCTCCTGGGGGATCGCGATCACCATGTTCAGGTGGATGCCGGCGCAATGCGCGGGGTCGAGTGCGCCGATCTGGCTGGTGACCATCGCGCCCCAGTCTCCACCCTGCGCGCCGTAGCGCGTGTAGCCGAGGCGCTCCATCAGCTGCGTCTCGGCGGCGGCGATGCGCCGCGGATCCCAGCCTCGCTCGCGGGTCGGGCCCGAGAAGCCGTAGCCGGGCATCGAGGGGCACACGACGTGAAAGGCGTCGGCAGCGCGCCCACCGTGGGCCTCCGGGTCGGTGAGCAGCGGCAGGATCTTCTGGAACTCTAGGATCGAGCCGGGCCAGCCGTGGGTGATCACCAGGGGGAAGGCGTCCTCGTGCTTCGAGCGCGCGTGCAGAAAGTGCAGGTTCTGCCCGTCGATCTCGGTCGTGAAGTGATCCCACGCGTTGAGCTTGGCCTCTTCGGCGCGCCAGTCGTAGCCGTCCTGCCAGTACGCCACGAGCTCTCGCAGGTAGGCGCCGTCGGTGCCGAGGCTCCAGCCCGTGTCGGGGATCTGGTCCGGGAAGCGCGTGCGCGCGAGGCGCGCCTGCAGGTCGTCGAGCACGGCGTCGGGGACGGCGATGCGGAAGGGCGTGATCGCGTCGGACATGGATTCCTCCAGAGCGGGACGGCGAACGATCGCCCCGTGGCCGGCGGGATGCAACGCCGGCCTACTCCTCGGGCAGCGTGAGCTCCGTCTCGGGATGGAAGCCCTGCCAGGCGAACCAATAGGCCAGGGTGCCGGGGATGCGCGGCGCCCGTGCGCCGTCCGGTCCTTCGAGGGCGGCCTCGGTGAGCTTCCAGCGGCGCCCTTCGTCATCGAGCAGGGTGGCCGCGTCGGGGCCCAGTCGGAAGCCCGGCGCAGGCGTCTGATAGGCGCGCACCGAGCCGCCGGCGTCGTAGCGCACCGGTCCCGCCTGCTCGTTCGTTCCCTCGACCTCGATGCGCCCGCTCGTCGCCAGCAGCACGATCGGCATGTCGCCGAGTGTGTCGTTGCGCAGCTTCTCCTCGATCAGCAGGCCCAGGGGCCAGGCGTGCGCCGCGCCGTCGCGCCACAGGCCGAAGACCCGCTCCTTCGGGCGCAGCTCGGCGCGGCTCTCGTACACGGGGAAGAGCTTCTCGCGCGAAGCGAAGTAGGCGCCGTAGGGCTCGCCGAGGCGGTAAGGGCGCTGGTGACCGGTGTCGAGGGTCAGCACCGTCGTCTCGGGATGGCGGGCCCGCCACTCGCCCCAGGTCGCGACCACGGCCGGCAGCATGTCGAGCTCGATCTCCTCGGCCGCCAGGGGCCCGAGCACCGGGCGCCCGGTCAGCTGATTCCACAGCGTGCGTGTCGCGCGGTCGTACATCAGCTTGTTGCTGCGGTAGAGGAAGCCCGACGTGCCGAAGTCGAGCGGCTCCTCGCGGCCCGGCACCCGGGCGTCGTAAGCGATGCCCGAGCCGCACAACGTGCAGTAGACCAGCGAGAAGGGCTTGCCGCCGAGGGTGTCGTTGGCGAGCTCGTGCCAGTCGAGGATGCGCAGCGGATACGCGCGGCTCTCGGCACCGATCGTCACGCCGAAGACGGGTTCTTCGTCCTGCATGTGGTCGGCCTGGTCGGCGGAAACGTGCGGCGGATGCTCGAGCGGGGGGATTCCGTCGATCGGTACCCCTCCCCAGTCGATCTCGGCGACGCGCAGGCGCGCCGGTGCGTCGTCCGTGAGCAGATCGGGGTAGCTCGGGTCGAGCGGCGCCAGCAGCCGGCCCTTCCAGCTGGCGAAGCCGGGAGGGGCGCCGAGCTCGGTGCCGCCGTACCACTCCGCCCAGCCATACCAGTCGCCGCCCAGGCTCTGTCCGGCGAGGCGCTCCAGGCTGACGATGCGCTGGTTGTAGGCCTGGCGACCGGCGATCCCGAGCTGGCCGGCACGCACCAGCTCGATCAGCGGCGCGATGAAGCGGTCGTCCTGGGCGGCCTCGATCTCCGCCAACGCCGCTTCCTGCGCGGCCACGTCGTCACCGATCAACGCCTCGAGCAACGCCGGCTCGCGCCCCTCGGCCACGCGCGTCGGCTCGGGCTCGGCACACGCCAGAAGCGCAAGCACGGCGACCAGGCAGACGAAACCCACCCGATCCCCCGACTCGAACAAAGAGCCCAGCACCCCACCCAACTTTCCAAGAAAATGGCCCGGCACCCTGCTTGAGTTCTTAAGAAAGAGGCCCGGCACTCTGCTTGAGTTCTGCTCGTTCGGCGGGGTGTTGACTGAGAGACCCGGCCCCTTGGTCAACGGTTGTGGGCCTGGATGACTTCGGGGGGGGCCTGGACCAGCTCGATGAGGACGCCGCAGCCGCCGATCGGGGCGTCGTCGTTGCCCTTCGGATGGATGAAGCAGACGTCGTGGCCCGAGGCGCCCTTGCGGATGCCGCCCGGCGTGAAGCGCGTGCCTTGACCCTCGAGCCAGCTGACCGCGGCGTGCAGGTCGTCGATCCACAGCCCGACGTGGTTGAGCGCGGGCTCGTGCACCTTCGGACGCTTCTCGGGGTCGAGGGGTTGCATCAGGTCGACCTCCACCTTGAGCGGGCCCGTCCCGCAGGTGGCGATGTCTTCGTCCACGTTCTCACTCTCGCTCTGGAACTCCCCCGTGAGGGTGAGACCGAGCGTGTCGATCCACAGCTTGCGCAACGCCAGCTTGTCGAGGCCGCCGACGGCGATCTGCTGGATGCCGAGGACCTGGAAGGGGCGATCGGACACGGGGGGCCTCCTGGGACGGTGGGAAGCCCCGGAACATAGGCCAGGGAGGCCGGCCCGGCGGGTTCCGGTACCCTCCGTGCCCTCATGTCCGCCCCCGACCCCAAGGCCACCGTCTACTTCCACTCGCTGGGCTGCCCGAAGAACCTGCTCGATACCGAGGTGATGCTCGGCGCCCTCGCGACCCAGGGCTACGCCCTGGCCGAGCGGATCGAGGATGCAGACGTCGCGGTGGTGAACACCTGCTCGTTCATCGAGAGCGCGCGCGAGGAGAGCGTGCAGGCCATCCTCGACGTGGCGGATCTGCGCGAGGACGGCCGGCTCCGCGCCCTGGTGGTCTCAGGCTGCCTGCCTCAGCGCTACGGAGCCGAGCTGGCCAAGGAGCTCCCGGAGGTCGATGCCTTCGTCGGCACCTCCCACTACCAGCAGATCGCCTCCATCCTGGATGACGCCCTGGCAGGCCGCGGCCGCGGTCTCTACGTCGAGCCCGGTCATACCCACCTCTACGACCACCAGGCACCGAGGGTGCTGTCGGGACAGGGCCACTCGGCCTACGTCAAGATCGCGGAGGGCTGCGACCGGGTGTGCGCGTTCTGCGCGATCCCGGGGATCCGCGGCAAATTCCAGAGCCGGGAGCTGCACTCGGTCCTGGCCGAAGCCCGCCAGCTCGCGGAGATGGGTGTACGGGAGATCAACCTGGTCGCCCAGGACTCGACCGCCTGGGGCAAGGACCTGACCCCGGTCAGCCAGGGCGCCGGGCGGCCGCGCATCGAGGAGCTGCTGCGCGGGCTCGACGAGGTCGAGGGCCTCGACTGGGTCCGGCTCCTCTACATCTACCCGACCACCGTCGACGACGCGCTGCTCGACGTGCTGGCGAAGGGCCGGCGGGTGCTGCCCTACGTCGACATCCCCCTCCAGCACGCCAGCGATCGGCTGCTGCGCCTGATGCGCCGCGGCACCACGGCGGATCGCCAGCGCAAGCTGATCGAGCGGATCCGCAGCGCCCTGCCCCACGGCACCCTGCGCACGACCTACATCGTCGGCTTCCCCGGCGAGACCGACGCCGACTTCCAGGAGCTGCTCGACTTCGTCCGCGAGACGAGCTTCGACCGGGTGGGGGTGTTCCGCTACTCGGACGAGGAAGGCACGACGGGCTTCGACCTCGAGGACAAGGTCCCGCGGGAGCAGGCCCGGGAGCGGTATCGGGAGCTCACCTCGGTGCTCGGCCAGCTGATGGCGGAGCGCCTGGCCGGCCAGGTCGGGCAGCGGGCCAGCGCCCTGGTCGAGGGCACCGTCGCCCGCGGCGAGCACCTGGCCCGGCTCGCCAGCCAGGCCCCGGAGATCGACGGCGTCACGTTCCTCAGCCCGACCCCCGGCCTCGAAGTCGGCGAGATGGTGCCGGTCGAGATCACCGGCGTGCGAGGCGGCGTGGACCTCGAGGCCCGGGTGCTGCCCGCCAGCTAGCCGGGCCCCTCCAGGCCGGCCTTGCCCTGGCCGTAGCCGACCCCGAGCAGGTAGCGCTCGGTCGTTCCCTTGCGGCTGGCCTTCGGCTTGAGCACCCGCGTCGACTTGAAACGCGAACGCAGTCGCTTTTCGAAGGCCTGGGCTTCGGGGCACTCGAGCAGCTTGACGAGCAGGCTGCCGCCCGGAACGAGCAGCGTGGGTGCGGCGGCCTCGACGGCCTCGAGCACGCGCTCCTCGCGCGCCCGATCGGCGGCTCGGATGCCGGTCAGCTTGGGGGCGGCGTCCGACAGCAGCACGTCGGCCGGCCCGCCGAGTTCGTCGAGAACCCGTTGCAGGACGGCGGGTTCGGAGACATCCCCGATCAAAGCGAACACGTTCGCAAGCTCCAGGGGCGGATCGATGGCCGCCAGGTCCACCCCGACGACCCTCCCCTCGGCACCGACCTCGGCGGCGGCAATCTGCAGCCAGCCGCCCGGCCAGCAGCCCAGATCGGCCACCCGCTGACCCCGCCGCAGCAACCGCTGGGAGCGCTGGATCTCCTGCAGCTTGTAGGCGGCGCGCGAGCGGAATCCCTCCCGCTTGGCGCGCTGGTGGTACGCGTCCTTGCGGTCGTAGCGCGCCATGGCAGGTCCCCGCGGTCGGCAACCCGGCGGCTCGGCCGGGCGCTCTGCGGGGAGAGCCTACTTCGGGGCGGTGGCGGGGCGCAGGCGGATCAGGGCGTTGTTGTGGCCGGGCACGCCGCCCCGCACCAGCACCAGATTCTTCTCCACGTCCACCTGGATCACCTCGAGGTTGCGCGTGGTGACCTTCTCCGAGCCCATCTGGCCGTACATCTTCTTGCCCTTGACCACCTTGCCCGGGTAGGCGCCGGCACCGATGGAGCCGGGGTGGCGGAAGCCTTCGTGGGTGCCGTGGGTCTTGCGCTTGATCTTGAAGTGGTGGCGCTTGACCGTTCCCTGGACGCCCTTGCCCTTGCTCGTCCCGATCACGTCGACCTTCTGGCCGACCTCGAAGACATCGGCCTTGATCTCGGCGCCGACCTCGAACTTCTCGAGATCCTCGGCACTGACCCGGCACTCCTTCAGGAAGCGCTTCGGGGACACCCCGGCCTTCTCGTAGTGGCCGAGGCGGGGCTTCTGCAAGGTCTTTCGGCGCCGCTCGCTGAATCCCAGCTGGAGGGCGGAGTAGCCGTCCCTCGCCGGTGTCTTCTTCTGGACGACGGTGTTGGGGCCGGCCTCGAGAACGGTCACGGGGATGCACTCCCCGGTCTCATTGAAGAAGCGCGTCATGCCGATCTTGCGGCACAGAAGCTCGATAGCCACTGTTGGGTCTCCCGGAGAGGCAGGCGGTGGCCGGCCAGGACGAGGGCTGCCCGAGGGGGCCGGATCCGCAGGTGCGGTCGCCCTCTGGCGAGCGGCGGATCATAGGAGGAAGGCCGAACCGTGTCGACAGCATCCCACGGGGACGAGGCCCACCAGGCGACCCTGATCCGGGGCGACGGAATCGGTCCGGAGGTCACCGAGGCGGCCCTCCAGGTCCTCGAGGCCGCGGGGGTCCGGATGGCCTGGGACGAGGTCGAGGCCGGCGCCGAGGTGGTCCAGAAGTACGGCTCGCCCATGCCGGACCGGGCCCTGGACTCGATCCGGCGGCATCGGGTCGCGCTGAAGGGCCCGATCGGCACCCCGGTGGGGGGCGGCTTCCGCAGCGCCAACGTCAGCCTTCGCCAGTCCCTGGATCTGTTCGCCTCGGTCCGCCCCGTCCAGAACGTCCCCGGTGTGCCCTGCCGCTACGAGGGCGTCGACCTGGTGGTGGTGCGGGAGAACACGGAGGGCCTCTACTCGGGCCTCGAGCACCGGGTCGCCCCCGGGATCGTCGAGAGCCTGAAGATCGTCACCGAGCACGCTTCGCTCCGGATCGCCCGCTACGCCTTCGAGCTCGCCCAGCGCGAGGGTCGGCCCGAGGTCTGTGCAGTCCACAAGGCCAACATCCTGAAGCTCTCGGACGGCCTGTTCCTCGAGTGCGCCCAACGCGTGGCCAGGGACTTCCCCGACATCCGCTACACGGAGATCATCATCGACAACTGTGCGATGCAGCTCGTCAAGGACCCGACCCGCTTCTCCGTGCTGCTGCTCGAGAACCTGTATGGGGACATCCTCTCGGATCTCTGTGCCGGGCTGGTCGGCGGGCTCGGCGTGGTCCCCGGGGCCAACATCGGTGAGGGCTGCGCGGTCTTCGAGGCCGTGCACGGCAGCGCCCCCGACATCGCCGGCAAGCGCGTCGCGAACCCGACGGCCGTGATCCTGTCCTCGGTCATGATGCTTCGGCACCTGGGGGAGCAGGACGCGGCCGACGCGATCGAGACGGCGGTCCACGCCGCGCTCGTCGAGCCCGAGAACCGCACCCGCGACATCGGCGGCCACGCCGACCTGGACGGCATCACCCGGGCGATCGTGGAGCGGTTGTAGCACGGTGCGCAGCCTGCGCCCGGTCCTCGTGCTCGGTCTGGACGGGGCAACGCTCGACGTGGTGCGGCCGCTCGCGGCGGCGGGCCGGCTGCCGAACCTCGCCCGGTTCATCGACGAGGGTCTCGCCGCACCGCTGCCGAGCACCGTGCCGCCGATGACCTTTCCCTCCTGGAGCAGCTTCCTGACGGGCCTTTCGCCCGGCGAGCATGGGCTATTCGACTTCACGCAGAAGCTGCCCGGCGAGTATCGGATCCGTTTCACCAACGCGACGGATCGCCGCGGCGCGAGCCTCGATCGCCGTGTCAGCGAGGCGGGCGGCGCCGTGCTCTCGCTCGGCATGCCGGCCACCTTCCCTCCCGAAGCCGTGCAGGGTCTGCTGGTCTGCGGCTTCGACGCACCCGTCTCGACCGGCAGCGACGCCAGGGGCGCCAGCGACCCGGCACTGTACCGACGCGTGGCCAGCAGGATCGGGCCGTGGATGGTCCCCGATCTCGACGAGGGTGAGGACGACGAGGCGTGGCACGAGCGCGCGGCCGGCGTGCTGCTCACGAGAGTGCGGCGCAAGACGGCCTTCGCCCTCGAAGCGCTCGCGGAGCTTCGGCGCAACGGCCGGCCGCCCAGCCTCGTCACCCTCGTGTTCTCGGAGAGCGACACGGTGGCGCACCACTTCTGGCGGGATCACGACCCGGCCTCGCCGCGTCACGACGCCTCCGCCAGCGAGCTTCGGCGCGGTGCCGTCGGCGCGGTCTACGAGGCCCTCGATGCCGCCTGCGGGCAGCTGCGAGCCGCGATGCCCGACGAGACCACCTGCTTCGTCGTCTCGGATCACGGCAGCGGCGGCGCAGCGCGCAGGGTCGTCCACCTGAACCGGCATCTCGAGAGCTGCGGCCTGCTTCGACGGGCGCGCGACCGGGGACCGGGATGGGACGGACTGGCCCGCGCCGCGCGGGACCGCGCCCTGCAGGTGCTCCCGCCGAAGGCCGCCCAGGCTCTCTTCCGCCGCTTGCGGCCCGCCGCCGCCCGGCTCGAGAGCGCGGCGCGCTTTGGCGGCCTCGACTGGTCGGGCACGGCGGCCTTCTCGGAAGAGGCGAATACACAACCCGGTGTATGGCTGAACCTGGCGGGTCGCGAGGCCGAGGGCTGCGTCGCCGCGGGCGATCGCGAGCAGCTGCTGGCCGAGGTGATCGACGCGCTGCTCGACTGGAAGCTGCCGAGCGGCGAACCCGTCGTCGCCCGGGCGCGCCCGCGAGAGGAGGTCTACCGCGGCCCCTTCGTGGATCGCGCCCCCGACATCGTGATCGAGCTCGCGCAGGACGCGGGCTACGGGCTCTCCCTCGTCCAGACGCCCTGGGCGAGCCGCCCGGAGCCGCTGCGAGAGCTGGCGGACGACGAGCTCGCCGGCGGCCGCGGGCGCGGCATGAACGGCGTGCACCGCCCGGACGGCCTGTGGATCGGTCCCGCCGACGTCTCCTGCCCGACCGACATCGTGGGTGTGGCACCTGCGATCCTGCACGCCCTCGGACTCGACGAGGGTACGGCCCCGACCCACGAGGCCGCACCGCGGGCCTACACCGACGAGGAGGCTGCCATCGTGCAGGCCCGATTGCAGAAGCTCGGCTACCTCGAGCGCGAAAAGTGAGGCCCAAGGATTGGATCCGGAACGTGGGGGCCGGGTTCCTGTGGCGGACCGGACTCTCGCTCCCGGCGCGCACCGGTCGCGACCGGCTGACGATCGTCACCTTCCACCGGGTGCTTCCGGATCCCGCGGCGTCGCCGCTGCCGCACCTGGCCGTCACGCCGGACTTCCTGCGCAGCGCCCTCGGCTTCTTCAGCGAGAACTACACCTGCCTGCCCCTCGCGAAGGCGGCGAGCGCCTTCTTCGCGGGCGAGCGTCCGCAGCGTCCGCTCCTGGCGGTCACCTTCGACGACGGCCGGAAGGACAACTTCCTGCACGGTCTGCCCGCG
This sequence comes from Deltaproteobacteria bacterium, assembly GCA_029261775.1. GTDB lineage: Bacteria > Myxococcota_A > UBA9160 > UBA9160 > UBA6930. Next base: position 12,310 of record JAJDAR010000065.1, read on the forward strand.
CTGCGCTCGACGGGGTTGCGCGCGACCTTCTTCGTCCCGGCGGGCCAGGTCGAGGACACCTCTCCCCTGTGGCACGACGAGCTGGCCTGGATCGCGCGGCACCTCCTGCAGAAGGAGCGGGCGGAGGTGCTCGGAAGCCACTTCCCGGAACTCGTGCTCGACGGAGATGCGGTCCACGCCGTGGTCCAGAGCGCCAAGGCCCTGGCGGGAGAGCAGCGGCGCAAGCTGTTGACCGCCCTGCGTGCGGAAGCGACCGACCTCCGCCTGCCGAGCTGGGAGGGCCCGATGCCGTGGAGCGAGCTGCGCCAGCTCGCTCGCGAGGGGCACGAGATCGGATCCCACTCGATGAGTCACGACGTGCTGCTCGACCGGCTCGGGGCCGACCAGGAGACGGAGGTCGCCGAATCGCGCCGCAAGATCGAGGAAGAGACCGGGGCCGTGGTCCGCAGCTTCTGCTTCCCGACCGGGGAGTACGACGAGACGACCCTGCGCGAGATCCGGGCCGCCGGCTATGCGTGCGCGGTCACGACGAAATGGGGCTCGAACGACGAGGCGACCCCTCCGCTCGAGCTGCGCCGGATCGACGTGCAGGGCGATCGCAACGCGGGCCGCGGCGGCCGCGTGAATCCGGCGGTGCTCGCGTGGAGGCTGTCCCGCCTGCCGGGGACCCCCGTGTCCGGCGGCTCGCGTGAAACCGGGGACGACCGGGCGTGACGGAAGTGCTGGCCGTGGTGGTGAGCCGCTACCCGGCACTCTCACACGCCTTCATCCGTCGCGAGGTCGAGGCACTGCGCCGGTCCGGCGTGCGCGTCGTGACCGCGAGCTTGCGAAAGCCTGCTCCTGCCGAGCTGCTCACCGACGCGGATCGCCGGGAGCGGGACGACACCTTCTACGTGCTGCCGGCGCGCGCCGGGGCGCTGCTCCGGAATCACGGCCGAGCCCTGCTCGGACGGCCGCGCCGAACCCTCGCGACGCTGGGGCTCGCATGGTCGCAGCGCGGCCCGGGACCGCGCGGTGCCCTCTGGGCGCTCTTCCATTTCGCGGAAGCCATCCAGCTCTCCGGCGAGCTCGAGCGGCTCGGCGTCACCCACGTCCACGCCCACTTCGCGAATGCGGGCGGCAGCGTCGCCCTGCTGGCGAGCTCGTTCCTGGGCGTCGGCTTCAGCCTGACCCTGCACGGGCTCTCCGACTTCGGGGATCCGCGGGGTCAGCGCATCGCCGACAAGATCGCGCGGGCACGCTTCGTCGTCTGCGTCTCGGAGCACGGGCGCGAACAGGCTCGCGCCATCGCCCCTTCCGCGGCGTCCCGCATCCACGTCGTCCGCTGCGGGCTCGGGCCGGAAGCCTTCCGGGAGCACGGGCCGAACCGGCAGCACGAGCCGAACCGGGAGCACGAACCGGAAGGGGAGCAGAAGCCGGAGGGCGAGCGCGACCCGGCTGCGCCCGCGGGCGGAGGCGAGGCGCCGCTGCGGCTGATCAGCGTCGGTCGGCTGGCCCCGGAGAAGGCGCACACCGACCTGGTCGCGGCGGTGGCCCGGCTTCGGACCCGCGGGCTGGAGGTCGGACTGCGCCTGATCGGTGAGGGACCCGAGCGCGCCCGGATCGAGGACGCGGTGCGGAAGGCCGGCCTCGAAGATCGGGTCTCGCTGCCCGGGCCTCTCGGCGGCGACGCTCTTCGCGACGAGCTGGCGCGGTCGGACCTTTTCGTCCTGTCGAGTCGCATGGAGGGTCTGCCGGTCACCCTGATGGAAGCCCTGGCGGTCGGCACGCCGGTGGTGGCCCCGTCTCTCGCCGGCATCCCCGAGCTGGTTCGCGACGGGCGCGACGGCTTCCTCTTCCCGACCGGGGACGTCGCCGCCCTCGCCGAGGTGCTCGAGCGCGCCTGTGCGGATCGCAGCCGGCTCGCCGCTCTCGGCCGCAGCGGCCGTGAGCGCGTTCGCGAGCTGCACGACGTGGATCGCAACGCGGCCGGGCTGCGTGCCCTGATCGATGCGAGCCACGCGGCCACGCCAGTCGCCGCAGCGCAGGGCCGGGAGTAGCCTCCCGGCCATGTCCGGCGCCAACCCCGAGCTCTCCCTCGTGTTCCCCGTGTGGAACGAGCAGGAGAACGTCGAGCCGCTGCTCGAGACCGCTCTCGATATCGGGCACCGCATCGGGCGGCCCTTCGAGATCGTCGTCGTGGACGATGGAAGCCGGGACCGCAGTGCCGACCTCGTGCTCTCGAAGCGCCGCCGGAACCGCGAGATCCGCCTCGTCACCCATCCCTCCAACCGCGGCTACGGGGCAGCTCTCCGCTCTGGCCTTCGAGCGGCCCGGGGCGACTGGGTCTTCTTCAGCGACGCCGACCTGCAGTTCGACCTGCACGAGCTCGAGGCGTTGCTCTCCCACGCGGAGCAGGTGGACATCGTGGCCGGCTACCGCGCGCCGCGCCGCGATCCCTTCGGCCGCACGATCCTGGCCTGGGGCTGGGGCGTGCTGGTTCGCCTGATCTTCGATCTGCGGGTACGCGACATCGACTGTGCCTTCAAGCTCTTCCGCCGCGAGGTGATCGATGCGATCCCGATCGCGTCGATCGGTGCCTTCGTCAACACCGAGATCCTGGTCCGGGCCCGCCATGCCGGCTTCCGCATCCAGCAGGTGCCCGTGTCCCACCGCCCCAGGCGTCACGGCCGGCAGTCCGGGGCGCGACCTCGGGTGGTCCTGCGGGCAGCCGTCGAGCTGTTGACCCTGCACCGCGAGCTGCGCCACGGCGACCGCGTGGCCGAGACGCGCACCGAGCCCTGAGCCCGTGACCGCACCGCGCCTCGCCGTGGTTCTGGCCGCGCCCTTCCCGGCGCCGCGCGGCTCCCAGCGCCTGGTGCACGGCCAGGTCCGGGCGCTCGAGACGGCCGGGGCCGAGGCCGTGCTGTTCAGCCACGGCGCCGGCGACGGCCGGGATCCGGGCCTGCGTCACTGGGTCCGCACGCCCTCCCGAATGGCCTCGGCGTCGCTGCGCTCGGGCTTCCAGGTCGGCAAGCCGCTGTCGGACCTGGCGCTCGGGCTGCAGCTTCTCCGCGAGCATCGCCGCGCGCCCTTCGATGCCGTGATCGCCCACAACGCGGAAGCCGGGCTGGTCGCACTCGCTGCACGCAGTCTGGGCGGCGCGCCCGTCGTCTACCTGGCTCACACCCTGTGGCAGGACGAGCTCGCCAGCTATCTGCCGCAGACCCTCGGGCGCTGGGGGGCACGGCGCGGGCGAGACCTCGACCGGCTGCTGGCCCGACGCTGCGATGCCTGCGTCGTGCTCGGTCCGGCCGCAGAGCACGCCCTCTCCGCGGTGACCCGCGAGCCCGTCGTCTGCATCCCACCCGGCCACGAGTGCGTCGAGCCCCCCGACGATCAAGTGATCGCGGAAGCCTGTCGCGCCCATGGCCTCGAGCCCGGGGGCTTCGTGCTCTACCCGGGCAATCTCGACCGCTACCAGAACCTCTCGCTCTTGACGGGCGCCGCCGAAGGATTCCGCGATGCCCCGGTCGTCGCCGTGACGCAGGACCCACCGCGAGACGAGCTCGCCGGCCTGCGCGTCGTCCGGGTCGGATCCCCCGAAGAGGCGCGCGCGTTGATCTTCGGATCGGGGCTCGTGGTCGTGCCGCGCCGCGCGGAGGGCGGCTTCCCGATCAAGCTGCTCGAGGCGATGGAGGCTCGTCGCGCCATCCTCGCCCTCGAGGCCGGCGCCGGCACGCTCGTGCACGGGGAGTCGGCGTGGATCGTGCCCGCGTCCGTGGACGGACGCGGCCTGGCAGCGGCGATGCGCGGGCTGTGGCGAGAGCCGGAACTGCGCGCTCGCCTGGGTCGGGGCGCCGGACAGCAACTCGCTGCCGTCCACGGTTGGCCGGCGCATGCCGAAGCCCTTCTCGCGCTGGTCGCGAAGGCGACCGGGGCTCAGTCCGACCCCGAGAGATCGCGCACCATCAGCTGCACGTGATGCCGCCCACCCGTGGGCGAGCGCATGCCCGGTGTACGCACCGGATCACCGTGGCGTGTGAAGCCCATCGTCTCGAAGAAGGCGATCGCCTTCGTGTTCTCGGCCAGCGTGCCGAGGTGGCAGCCCGGTGAGCCCAGCTTCCGCAGCTGTTCGAACCAGGCGCACATCAAGCGCTGCCCGGCCCCCTGGCCGCGCGCCACCGGCAGGAGGTCGATGTGCAGATGGGCGGGCCAGCGCGAATCGTGCAGCTCGCCGTCGGGCACGCCCGTCGTCAGCGCATCGAGCATCGAGCGCCAGAAGAAGCCCGCCGTCCCGGGGCGGACGAGCAGGCCGTAGCGCCACATGTTGCGCGTCACGGCCGCCGCTGCGCTCGGTGCCTTCCGCGTGTCGACGCAGCCGGCGAGGTAACCGACCACCTCGCCGTCGCGGTCCACCACCCAGAACGACCCGGGCTCCCGATCCGTGTAGTAGCCGGACCAGATCTCGGAGAAGCTCTCGCGGTGCCGCCAGTAGAAGGTCGGGGGCTCGCCCATGTAGCCGGTTTCGTAGGTGACGCGGCGGACCCCCGGGCGGTCTTCGGGGCGGTAGGGGCGGACCTCGAGGTTGGGCATGGGGGGAGGATATCTCGCCCCGGGGCTCGGGGTTCGTATGGGGGCCGCTTGCGACTGCGGGGTTAGACTCCGGGAGAAGAGTTGGATGGACCCGCCCCCACCTTGCGTGGGGAGCGGGTGTCGTGCGTTCGGAGGGTGATTCGGGTCTTGGCTGGAGAAGAGCTTCAGAGGCTCGCGGCGCTGCTGGTCGAGGGCGGTGGGCCCCGGCGACTGGTCGGTTTGCGGGGCAGTGCGCGCGCAGCAGTGGTCGCCCGGCTGGTGCAGGCGGCGGGGGATCGCACGACGCTGCTGCTGGCCGCCGGAGCGAAGGAGGCGGACGCGCTTGCGGCCGACGTGCGCGCGGCGTTGGGGGAGCCGCCCGCGGAAGCGGGCGGGCGCGTGCGCTCGTTCCCGCACCCGGACACCCCGCCCTACGACCGCTTCTCGCCCCAGCCCTTCGTGATCGCCGAGCGCATGGACGTGCTGTTCCGGCTCGCGTCGCCCGACCCGGACGAAGCGCCGCCGATCGTGGTCGCACCCTGGTCGGCGGTCGCGTGGCGGGTCCCCTCTCGCGCGACCGTGCGCTCGCGATCGGTGCGCTTGAAGGTCGGTGACTGGATCGACCGCGACGAGCTGGTCGCCGGCTGGGTGAGTGCGGGCTACACCCGGCAGCCCGTCGTCGAGGAGCGCGGAGAGGTCGCGGTACGGGGCGGTCTACTCGACGTGTTCCCGCCGCAGCGCAGCCTGCCCGTCCGCATCGAGCTGCTGGGAGACGAGGTCGAGTCGCTCCGCGAGTTCGACCCGGCGAGCCAACGCAGCCAGGCCCGGCTCGAGAGCTTCGTCGCGGCGCCGGCCCGCGAGATCCTCGGCGGCCGCGAGCTGATCGTCGAACGGACCGAGGCCATCCGGCATCAAGGCGCCGAGCAGGGTCTCCCCGCTCGGAAGATCGACGAGCTCGTCGACACCCTGCTGCGGGGCAGCCTGCCGCCCGGATGCCAGTCGATGGCCCCCCTGCTCCAGCCGGAGCTCGAGAGCTTCTTCGACGCGTTGCCGGCGGATGCCCTCGTCGTGGTCGACGAGCCGGAGACCGGGACCGAGCGTCTGCTGCGCTTCGAAACCGAGCTGCTCGACGGCTGGGAAGGTGCGCGGAGCGGCGAACGGGTCGTGTGCCCGCCGGACCAGCTCGCCCTGGGCAGTGACGAGATCCTTCGCGAGGTCGAGGCGCGCAAGCCGATCGCGCTCGAGAGGCTCACCGTCGAGCATCCCCGCGAGACGAGGGTCGTCCGCAGCCAGGACCAGGCCGAGCTCGAAGCGAGCCTGCGCGATCGCCGCGCCGAGGGTGCGAGTGGAGAGGCCCTCGCGCCACTCGTCGACGCGATCGAGCGATGGCGCAGCGACGGCTTGCGGGTCGTGCTGAGTGCCGCGGCCCTCTCCGGTGCCGATCGGCTCTGCGCCTTGCTCGGCGAGTACGGGATCGAGGCACGACTCGACCGGGAGCCCGCACCGCTCTGGGCGTGGAGTGCGGACGGCGCCGTGTCGGTGCGGATCGAGGCCGCCCAGCGCGGCTTCGTGCTGCGGGACGAGGGCCTGGCCGTCGCGACCGAAGAGGAGCTGTTCGGCCCGCGTGAGAAGCGGCGCCGCTCGGGCAGTTTCCGGGAAGGCGCCTCCGTCGAGGCGCTCGGCCAGCTCGCCCCGGGTGATTGGCTGGTTCACGCGGAGCACGGCATCGGCATCTACCGCGGCCTCGTGCTGCTCGAGCTGGGCCCCTTCTCCGACGAGTTCCTGCGCCTCGAGTACGAGGGCAACGATCGGCTCTTCGTGCCGGTCCATCGCATGAACCTGGTGCAGCGCTACGCCGGCGCCGAGGGCGCTCCGCCCAAGCTCGACAAGCTCGGCGGCGTCACCTGGGAGAAGACCAAGCGCGGCGTGAAGCGGGCGCTGCGCGACATGGCCGGGCAGCTGCTGGCGGTCCATGCCGCGCGCGAGCTGGCCCCGGGCTTCTCCTTCCCGGCCCGGGATCGGACCCTGGAGCAGTTCGAGGCCGCCTTCCCCTACGAGGAGACGCCCGACCAGGCGAGCGCCATCGAGGACGTGCTCGACGATCTGGTGCGGTCGCGGCCGATGGACCGGCTCGTGTGTGGGGACGTGGGCTATGGCAAGACCGAGGTCGCTTGCCGCGCGGCCCACCAGGTCGTGATGGCCGGCAAGCAGGTCGCCGTGCTCGTCCCGACCACGGTGCTCTGTCAGCAGCACGCCGAGACCTTCGAGGAGCGCTTCCGCGACTCGGGGGTGCGGGTGGAGAGCCTCTCGCGCTTCCGCAGCCCGAAGGAGGCTCGTGACGTGCTCGAGGGTCTGATCTCCGGGAAGGTCGACATCGTGATCGGCACCCACCGGTTGCTGAACAAGAGCACCGCCTTTCGCGACCTGGGCCTGCTGGTGGTGGACGAGGAGCACCGCTTCGGGGTCGCGCACAAGGAGCGCATCAAGACCCTCAAGCAGACCGTCGACGTGCTCACGCTCACCGCGACGCCGATCCCCCGCACCCTGCAGATGGCCTTCTCGGGCTTGCGCGATCTCTCGGTGATCCAGACGCCGCCGACCGATCGGCTCGCGATCCGCACCCAGGTCTGCCGCTTCGAGGAGTCCCTGGTGCGCGAGGCGATCCTGCGCGAGGTGCAACGCGGCGGTCAAGTCTTCTTCGTGCACAATCGGGTACGCACGATCGGCGTGATGACGGAGATGCTCCAGAGGCTGGTCCCGGAGGTCGAGATCGTCGTCGCTCACGGTCAGATGCCGGAGCGCGAGCTCGAGGACCGGATGCTCGCGTTCATGCACGGCCAGTACGACCTGATGCTCTGTACCACCATCGTCGAGAGTGGGCTCGACATCCCTCGGGCGAACACGATCCTGATCGACCGGGCCGATGCGCTCGGCCTGGCCCAGCTCTACCAGCTGCGGGGCCGGGTGGGCCGCAGCCGCAAACGCGCCTACGCCTACCTGCTGATTCCGGGCGAGGCCGCCATGAGCCCCGACGCCGTACGGCGGCTCGAGGCGATCCAGGATCTGGCCGAGCTCGGCAGCGGCTTCCGGCTCGCCAACATGGACCTCGAGATCCGCGGCGCCGGCAACCTGCTCGGAGCCGAGCAGTCCGGCAGCCTCGGTGCGGTCGGCTACGAGACCTACATGGAGCTGCTCGAGGAGTCGGTCGAGGAGCTGCGGGGCAGCGGCAAACCCATCGCCATCGATCCCGAGATCCGGCTTCCCGTCGCGGCCCGCCTGCCGGACGACTACGTCCCGGACGTCAGCCAGCGGCTGGTCCTCTACAAGCGGCTCGCGGGTGCGCCGGATGCGGAGGAGGCCTCGCGCCTGCGCGACGAGCTGCTCGACCGCTTCGGCCCGCTTCCGGAAGAGGCCGAGAACCTCGTGGGTGTGATCTCGCTCAAGGTGCGCGCCCGCGACCTCGGCGTCAGCAAGATCGAGCTCGAACGGGGCGCGCTGCTGCTGACCGCGGCCGAGACCAGCCAGGCCGATCCCGCCCGCCTGGTCTCCTGGATGAACGACCCGGACGCCGGCATCGAGGTGCTGCCCGACCAACGCCTACGCACCAGCGCCCCACCCCCTCACCCCGCCGAACCCCTCTTCGCCCGAGCCCACTGGCTCCTCGACCAACTCACCAGTTGACAAAGGGGTCGGGTCTCTCAGTCAACACACCCGCCAAGCAAAGAACTCAAGCAAAGTGCCGGGCTGGTTTCTTGAGTATTGAGTGTCTTCCAGTTGACGAAGGGGTCGGGTCTCTCGGTCAACATGCCCAGCTGTAGGGCGATGGGAGCGCTTGGGGCTCGGGTCGCGGTCAACTTCCGGAGAGGAAGGACTCGAGCTGGCGGTAGGCCTCGTCGTCGGTGAGCTGGGCGGGCGGGTGCTTCATGAATGCGGCGGATGCGGCGGCGAGCACCCCGCCCTGGCCGCGATCGAGCGCGAGCTTGCAGCAGCGGATCGCGTCGATGGCCACCCCGGCGGAGTTCGGCGAGTCCTCGACCGAGAGACGAAGCTCGAGATTCATCGGAACGTCGCCGAAGAGCTTGCCCTCCATGCGCAGGAAGCAGACCTTGTTGTCGTTCTGCCACGCGACGTAGTCGCTCGGCCCGACGTGGATGTTCTCGTCCGCCAGGCGCTCGGCCGCGACCGACTGCACGGCCTCCGTCTTCGACTCCTTCTTGGAGGCCAGGCGGTCGCGGTTCAGCATGTTGCGGAAGTCGGTGTTGCCTCCGGTGTTGAGCTGATAGGTGCGCTCGAGATGGACGCCGCGCCGAGCGAAGAGATCGGTCAGCACGCGATGGGTGATCGTGGCCCCGAGCTGGGCCTTGATGTCGTCGCCGACGATCGGGAGCCCGCGCTCGGCGAAGCGCTCCGCCCAGCCGGGATCGCTGGCGAGGAACACGGGAATGCAGTTGACCAGCCCGACGCCCGCCTCCAGGGCACAGTCCGCGTAGAAGCGGGCCGCCACCTCGGAGCCGACGGGCAGGTAGTTGATCATCACCTCGGCCGACGCGTCGCGCAGGATCCGCACCACCTCGGCCCGGTCCGCCTCGAGCGCATCGGCCACGCGAAAGCAGCGCGCCTCCGGCTCCTCGAGCATGTGAGCCGAGACACCGTCGAGCACCCGCCCCATCCGCACCGGAACGCCGGCCTTCGGGACCTCCCCTGCGAGGACCGTGGTGCAGTTGGGCTCGGCGAAGATCGCCTCGGCCACATCCCGCCCCACCTTCCGGCGATCGACGTCGAAGGCCGCGACCACCTCCAGGTCCGAGGGCCCGAAGCCTCCGATCTCGGCGTGGGCGAGCCCGATGGCCTGCTCACCGGAGCGACCAGCGTAGTAGTGGATCCCCTGCACCAGCGAGCTGGCGCAGTTGCCCACTCCGACGATGGCGATCCGGATCTTCTGCATGCCCCTCCTCCCGACGGCCGTTTCTTCGAGCGCCTGAGTGTGGAGGGCTCGCGGCACGTCGCGCAAGGGGTCGCGTCGCGGCAGTTCCGGGGAGGCCGCCCTCCGCGTCAGGCAGCGGCGCCTTTGGCCGCTTCCCCTTCGGCCAGGAACTGCATCAGGATCTGCACCAGCTCTTCCGGCGGCGTCGGCTCGGGCTCGACGACCGAGTCCTTCATGTGCTCGAAGCGAAGCAGGTCCAGCTTCTCGTACTCCGCCCGGACGCGCGGCGTGAGCAGCCCGAGCCGCTTCAGGTTCGGCACGATCTTCGAGAAGGTCATCTGGCGAAAGCCGCGCATGAAGGGCGTCCCCTGCGCCCAATCGACCCAGGTCGGCACGTCCCAATCGAGCCGTTCGAAGACCTGGTGCATCAGCAGCCGCTCCCGCAGCAGGTGCGTGGCTTCGATGACGAAATCCTCGCGCTCGCGGATCTCCTGGCTGCTCATCTCCTCGCTGTAGATCTTCTCGAGGGCGATCACACCGAAGGCCACGTGCCGCGACTCGTCGGCCATGATCCGGGTCGTGATGTCCTGGATCAGCGGCTCGTCGGGCATCAGCATCCGCATCAGCCCGAAGGCGGCGAGTGCCAGACCCTCGACCATGATCTGCATGCCGAGGAAGGTCACGTCCCAGCGCGAGTCGGTGATGATGTCGTCGAGCAGCGACTGCAGACTCGGGTGCACCTCGTAGGACAGACCGAGCTTCTCGGTCAGGTAGCGGTGGTACACCTCGACGTGGCGCGCCTCGTCCATCACCTGGCTGGCGGCGTAGAATTTGGCTTCCTCCTGCGGGACGGTCTGCACGATCTTGGCGGTGGCGAGCAGCGCTCCCTGCTCCCCGTGCAGGAACTGCGAGAGCAGGAAGGAGTTCATGTGCAGCTGCAGCTCGATGATCTCCGTCTCGCTCATGGTGCGCGGCGGCTTCATCACGCCGTTCATGACGTTGCCTGCCCCGGAAGCCACCCGATCGGCCATCATCTTCTCGATGCTGACGTCGGTGGTCCAATCGAGGTCGATGGCGTTCCAGTTGTTCGCCTTGCCCTTCTCGTAGAGCGCGAGCAGGTTCTGCTGGCGCAGCGCGTACTCCCAGTCGAAGACGCTGTTCAGGGTGGCACTCACGGTCTGGGAGACGCCGGTCTTCGGGATCGGAACTGGGTTTCGTTGCACGTACTTCATCGGGTTCTCCAGGGGCGCATGCGGGTCAGGGAAGGGAACAGGGAAGGGATGCGCTGGGCGGCGGGAGCGCCGACGTAGCGGAGGAAGTTCAGGGCGATCTCGTCGCGCAGTTCGTCGTCCGACAGGCTTCGGCCCGCGGCGCGCACCTCGCCCACCAGCAGGATCTGCATCGTCAGCGCGAAGGCGAACTGCACGCCGAGATCCACGGCCACGGCCGGCTGGGGATGATCGAGCCGCTCGGGCCGTGCCAGCACGAGGCGCGAGAGTCGCTCCGAGACACTCGCGCGAAATCGCAGGGCGTGGGCGAGCGCGTCGGGATCGCTGGTCGATCGATGCAGGAAGGCCACGATCAGATTGCGCCGCGCCCGCGCGATGCGGACCAGCTCGCCGGCACAGACGAGCGCGATCGTCGCCAGGGTCGTGTCCTTCCAACGCCCGGCATCCGCCAGCTCGTCGACCAACGAGGAGACGTCGCGAAAGAATCGCTCCTCGAGCGCCCGGAGCAGCTCGTTCTTGTCCCGGAACCGGGCGTAGAAGCCGCCCACCGAGGAGCCGGCCCGGCGCACGATCTCCGGAATCGACGCGTCGGCCAGGCCCTTCTCCTCGATCAGCTCCTCGGCCGCAGCCAGGATCCGCTGCAGGGTGCGCTCGCTGCGGGCCTGCTTCGGACGGGCGACGGTCTCGAGCGGAAGAGCGGGGAGGTCGGGGGACACGCGGATCCCTTCGGAGGAACGAGGGGCGAAGCGGACCAGAAATCAGAATCCGAATCGTATTCTGATTCGAGCAGCCTATGCCGGATCCAGGATCTCGGCAAGCCTCCGCACGACCCGCTCGGGTCGAACGTCAGTCCCCTCGGGGATTCCACGTTCCTCCGCATCGACCCAGATCGCGGCCATCCCGACCGCCTGGGCGCCGGCCACGTCGGCATGCAGATTGTCTCCCACCATCCACGCCGCCTCCGCAGCCACTCCGGCCGCACCAAGCGCTCGGGCGTAGACGCGCCCGTCGGGCTTGCCGATGCCCAGCTCGCCTTCGACCAGGATGTCCCGGAAGAAGCCCGCCAGGTCGAAGCGCTCGATCTTGCGCCGCTGCAGCTCCGAGCCCCCGTTGGTCACCAGCACGAGCGGCAGGTCCCGCTGGCGCAACTGCTCGAGCATCTCGATGGCACCGGGCAGGGGCGCCACGCTGGCCTCGCGCGCATCGTGAAAGGCGTCGGCCAGCCGGGCGCCGACCTCGGGCGGGAGGCCCAGCGCCTCGAAGGCCCAGAGACAGATCCGCCGTCGCGCACCGCGCAGGTCCTGACGACCCAGGCGACTGCGCTCGGGCTCGCCCCAGTAGGACCGACTGGCTTCTC
>JAJDAR010000066.1 GCA_029261775.1 Deltaproteobacteria bacterium
TGCCCGTGAGTGCCGGGCACCGGCGGGCCCGGTTACCCTCGAGGGTGGTCGATTCCCGCCTCCAAGGAGCCCGCCCATGTCCCTCGCCGCCTTCGCCGAGCCCGCCTCCGCCGAAGAGATCCGCCTCGATCGCCAGCGCCAGGTCGCGCTGGGTTATCGGCTGCTCGCGGCTCAGCGCTGGGGAGATCTGGGCGACGGACACATCAGTGCCCGCGACCCGGAGCGCGAGGACTGCTTCTGGATGCTTCGCTACGACGTCTCCTACCACGAGGCGACGGTGGCCGATCTGGTCCTCGTCGGGCCGGACGGGGGCCTGGTCGAGGGCGAGGGCGTGATCAACATCGCGGGCTACTACATCCACCATCCGATCCTGGCCGCGCGGCCGGATGCGGTCAGCGCCTGTCACGTGCACACCGGCTGGGGCACGCCCTTCTCCGCCGAACTGCGGCCGATCCTGCCGATCACCCAGGAGTCGTGCATCTTCTTCGAGGATCACGCGATCTTCGACGACGAGGAGGTCCAGGTGCAGAGCGTCGAAGCGGGTGCCCGGATCGCCAAGGCCCTGGGCCAGACGCGCGCGGTGATCCTGCGCAACCATGGCCTGCTCACGGTGGGGCCGCGCGTGGACGAGGCGGTCGGCAGCTTCGTGCACCTCGAGCGCGTGGCCGAGGCGCACATGAAGGCGCGCGACGCGAAGCCGATCTCGGCCGAGGCGGCGCGCTTCGCGCAGAAGGATCTCGTGCGCTTCGGGTCCGGTCGCGTTGCCTTCCACGCCCTGGTCCGTCGCCACATCGCCGATCCGGACGTGGTCGACGGCTAGGGGCCGGCAGCGCCCGGCTGGCCTTCGGCATCTTCTGCGTGCAGGTCGAGGAGCCCGTCGGGCTGGGCCTCGCCCCGGATCAACCGGTAGCGCCGAGCGGCGGCGCGGTGCCGCGCATCGAGGTAGCGGCAGTCCGCGGCGGCATAGTGGCTCGAGATGGCGCGCCGGAAGCCCGGGCTGCGGTTGCGGCCAGAGCCGTGCAGCAGCAGGGGGTGGAAGAAGGCCGTGTCGCCGGGCTCCATTTCCAGATGCACCCGCTCCGGATGGGCGCCGACGCCGGCCGCCCCGAAGTAGGCCATGTTCACGTACTCCCAGTCCGGATTCTCGTGGGGCAGCAGTTCGCCGCGATGCGAGCCCGGCACGACGGCCAGGCAGCCGTTCTCGCGATCCACCCTTTCGAGGGCCGTCCACGACGCCACGATCCGATCGGCGGGCCGGAAGGGGAAGTAGAGCAGGTCCTGGTGCAGGGGGTGCCGGCCGTCCACGGCCGGGGGCTTGTTGATCAGCATGTTGTGGATGGAGACGATGTGCTCGCCCGTGATCGGCTCGATCTCGTCGAGGATCCGGCTGTGGTCGGTGTACGTGCGCAACACGGGGTCGAGGTCGAAATCCTGGATCTTGGCGACGGCGGCCTCCTCCGAGGTCGGCGCCACGGCGCCTTTGACGACCATCACGTCCCGCATCAGGACCATGCCGTCCGGCCGCGGCACCTCGCCCCGAATCAGGGCGCCGAGGCGGGCGAGCCACGGCGCCAGCTCCGCGGGGCCGAACAGGCCTCGCCGCACGACGTAGCCGTGCTGGTGGTAGTGGTCGAGCTCGTCGGGGGTCACGCTGCCTGCCTGGGCCGGAGCGTTGGAGCCGCCCCGGGATCTCGCGTACGATCGCTGCCGCCCGAAGATATCGAACCCGCGGGTGGACGAGCGAGCTCGCGCCCTTCCTTCAGGAGGAACACCATGCCCGTGAACCCGGACGCCGTCGGCCTCGAGGGCGAGCCTTCGCGCCGCAGCTGGACCTCGAAGGACGCCCTGCTCTATGCCCTGGGTGTGGGAGCGGGCACCGACGAGCTGGCCTTCACGACCGAGAACACGAAGGACACCCCCCAGCGAGTGCTCCCGACCATGGCCGTCGTGCTCGGTGGAGGGGGCGTGCCCTTCGACAAGATCGGCAGCTTCAACCCGGCACTCATGCTCCACGGCGCCCAGAAGATCGAGCTGTTCGGCGAGATCCCGGTCGACGGCGAGATCGAGAGCAAGGGTCGGATCGGTGCGATCTGGGACAAGGGCAAGGGCGCGTCCGTGGAGCTGATCTCGGAATCGACCGACCTCGCGACGGGCAAGCCCCTCTTCCGCAACACGATGACGGCGTTCCTGCGGGGCGAGGGTGGGTACGGAGGCGAGCGCGGGCCCGCGACGACCTTCGAGCTGCCGGATCGCAAGCCGGACCAGGAGCTGCGTTACGAGACGAGGATCGACCAGGCGCTGCTGTACCGGCTCTCGGGCGACCGCAATCCGCTGCACTCCGATCCGGGCTTCGCCAGGATGGGCGGCTTCGAGCGGCCGATCCTCCACGGCCTCTGCACCTACGGATTCACGGGGAGGGCCCTGCTCCACGGCGTCTGTGGCGGGGATCCGGCGCGCTTCCGCTCGATGGAGGGACGCTTCTCGAAGCCGGTCCTGCCCGGGGAGGAGCTCACCGTCTCGATGTGGGTGGACGGCGCGGAGTGTCGCTTCCAGACGAAGAACCAGGACGGCGACGTGGTGTTCGACCAGGGGATCCTGACCTTCGCGTGAGCGGCCGGCTCGCTTCGCGCGGGGCGCGCGTAGCCCTCGGCCTCGCAGTCCTGCTCGTCTCGCCCGTCGTGGCCTGGCGCTGCACCGGGCCGGCGCCGCCGGACCCCGGGCTGCGCGTGCTCGTCGCGCGCAGGATCCTGACCATGGAGCCGGCCCAGCCGACGGCGACCGCGGTCGCCTTCGCGGGCGGACGCATCGAGGCCGTCGGCAGCCTCCATGAGGTGCGCGCTGCGCTCGGGGACCGGCCCTACGAGCTCGACCGGCGCTTCGCGGACAAGGTGCTCTTGCCCGGGTTCATCGATCCGCACGTCCATCCAACCCTCGCGGCGAGCATCCTCCCGATCGAGATCGTCTCGGCGATGGAGTGGGCCACGCCGCGCGGGCGGACCCGCGCCGTGCGCGGCCGAGCCGCCTTCCTCGAGCGTCTCCGCGAACTCGACGCCGTCCGCCGCGAGGCCGGAGACGAGAACGGGTGGCTGCTGGTCTGGGGCTACCACGCGCCCTACCACGGAGCGCTCAGCAAGGCCGACCTGGACGAGATCTCCGCGACCCGTCCGATCTTCGTGTGGCAGCGCTCGGTGCACGAGATGTTCTTCAGCTCGCGGGCCCTCGAGGAGCTCGGGCTCGAGCGCGCGGTGCTCGAGGCCCATCCCCAGGCCAGCTGGCAGGAGGGGCATCTGTGGGAGCGCGGCACCCTGGAGCTGGGCGAGCCGATGATCCGGATCCTCGCAGCGCCGGGCAGCTATCGCCGCGGCCTGGCGATGATGAGCGCTGTGCTCCACCGGGGCGGACTCACGACGGTCGCAGAGCAGGGCTTTCCGCAAGTCGGCGCGCTCATCGAGTTCGTGTTGCTTGCGCTCGAGATGCACCGGGCCGACACACCCTTCCGCTTCGTCCTGGTCCCCAACGCCATGTTCCTGCTGAAGCGGGAGGGGGATGCGTCGGGAGCGGAACGGGCGGCGAGTGACCTGCTCGACTGGGGCACGCGCAACATCCGCGTCGTGAAGCACGCCAAGTACTACGCGGACGGTGCGATCTTCAGCCAGCTGATGCAGATGTCGGAGCCCTACCTCGACGGTCACCACGGCGAGTGGATGATGACGCCGGACGAGCAGCAGGCAGTGCTCGAGGCCTTCTGGGCGGCCGGTTGGAACCTCCACGTACACGTCAACGGCGACGCCGGCCTCGACCTGGTGCTCGATCAGCTCGAGGCCGTGCGGGCCAGGACACCCCGTCCCGACGCGCGGGTGGTCCTCGAGCACTACGGCTACGCGCGGGAGGATCAGCACCGCCGGGTCGCGGAGCTCGGCGTTGCGATCTCGAACAACGCCTACTACGCCCACGAGCTGGCGCCGATCTACGCGGAGCACGGCCTCGGGGCCGAGCGCGCCGCGGACATCTC
Source organism: Deltaproteobacteria bacterium (assembly GCA_029261775.1). Classification (GTDB taxonomy): domain Bacteria; phylum Myxococcota_A; class UBA9160; order UBA9160; family UBA6930. The sequence continues at coordinate 4,013 of JAJDAR010000066.1, forward strand.
ACCGCTCGGGGCTGCGAGCCGCGCCGGCGCCCGGATCTCCTTCCACTCCGACTTCCCCATGGCGCCGGCCGAGCCGCTCGCGCTGGTGTGGGTGGCCGTCAACCGCATCGCCAGCGACGGGCAGGTCTGGGGCCCGGACCAGCGGCTCGCCCTCGATCAGGCCCTGCGCGCCGTGACCCTGGACGCGGCCCACAGCCTCGGGCTCGAGAACGAGATCGGCTCGATCCGCCCCGGCAAGCGCGCGGACTTCACCGTGCTCGAAGAGGACCCGACCGAGGTCCCCCCCGAGCGCCTCCGAGACATCCCGATCTGGGGAACCCTCCTCGACGGCCACCCCCACCCCCTCCCCCCAACAACTTAAGAAAGAAGCCGGGCCTTTCTCGTAAGTTGCGGTTGACCGAGCGACCCGGTCTCCCAGTCAACTGCGGCGGTTGACCGAGCGACCCGGTCTCCCAGTCAACTGCAGCGGTTGACCGAGCGGCCCGGTCTCCCAGTCAACTGCAGCGGTTGACCGAGCGGCCCGGTCTCCCAGTCAACTGCGGCGGTTGACCGAGCGACCCGGTCTCCTGGTCAACCCCTGGCGTTCGGGAGGTGGTCGCTTCGTTGAATCGGGGTGGTGGGGTCAGCTGGTGCCGGTGGCGGTGGCCATCCAGTGCTTCTGGTTGAGGTAGCGGTGGAAGGGGTCCTTGCCCGGGTCGCGTTGCCACTCGTACTCGGTGAGGATGGCGATGGCCTCGGCGCGCTCTTCGCCGTAGAGGCGGGCGATCACGGCCAGCGCCATGTCGGTGCCGGCCGAGACTCCCGACGAGGTGACGACCGGGCCGGCGTCCACCCAGCGGGCCTCGGTCTCCCAGTGGACACGATCGCTCTGGGCTTCGGCGTGATCGAAGAAGATCTTGTTCGACGTGGCTCGCTTGCCGTCGAGCACACCCGCCCGAGCCAGCAGCGCCGAACCGTTGCAGACCGACATCGTGATCTCCGCGGCGCCCGACGCGCGGCGCAGGTAGTCCAGATGGGTCGAGCTCTCCAGCTGCCGGAACACGCCGGCTCCGCCGGGCTGCAGGATCAGGTCGAATTCGGGCGCGTCGGCGAACCCATGCTGCGCCACGGTCTGCACACCCGGGGACGACGCGACCGGGCCGGCGTTCTCGCCGACGGTCTCGATCCGCAGATCGGGGCCGAGGCAGCCGAACATCTCCAGGGGCCCGTAGAGATCGAGCAGCTCGAAGCCCTCGAACACGATGGCGCCCAGGGTCCGCGTCTTCGTTCCGTCGGTCATCGTCTCCCCCTCGGTCGGGCGGCGTGGTGTGAAGCGAGGATCGCTCAGCTCCGGGCCGATGCAACGAAGCTGCCCCGCCGCGGCCGAGCGGGCTATCGTGCCGGAGCCCGAGGAGGCGCCATGAGCCAGATCGAGCTCCGCGAGGCCGGCCCCGACGACCAGACCGATTGCGGCCGGATCCTGTACGCGGCTTTTCTCGACATCGCGGAGCGCCACCGCTTTCCACCGGACTTCGCGACGCCGGAGATCGCCCACGGCGTGATGGGCTTCGTGCTGAAGCGCTCCTACGGCGTGGTCGCCGAGCGTGAGGGCAGGGTGCTCGGCTCCAACTTCCTGAGCGAGACGGATGAGGTTTCGGCCGTCGGCCCGATCTCGGTCGATCCGGAGATCCAGGAGAGCGGGATCGGCCGCCAGCTGATGCAGGCCGTGCTCGATCGCGCCGCCAGCCGCGGCGTCGCCGCAGTGCGCCTCGTCCAGGATGCCTTCAACGCGACGTCGATGGCGCTCTACGCCTCGATGGGTTTCGAGGTGCGCGATCCCCTGGTGCTGATCGGCGGCACGCCCCACGACCCGCCTCCGGGCGACGTCGAGGTGCGCGCCCTCGAGGAGGGCGACCTCGACGCCTGCGCGGCGCTCCATCGGAAGGTCCACGGCGTCGATCGCAGCGGTGAGCTGCGCTCTGCGCTGAGCGGTCTCGGCCCCTGCGTCGTCCTGCGCGACGGAGAGCCCACCGCCTATGCGAGCACGATGCGCTTCTGGCCCGCGGCGCACGGCGTGGCCCGCAGCGACGCGGATCTCCAGGCCTTGATCCTGGGCGCGGCGAGCCTGGCCGGCGGGCCCATGCAGTTCCTGCTCCCGACGCGTCAGGCCGCGCTGTTCCGCTTCTGCCTCGGGCAGGGGCTGCGCATCATCAAACCCATGACCCTGATGGCACGGGGCCCCTACCACGAGCCCGCGGGCCGCTACTTCCCCTCGGTGGGCTACTGAAGGACGATCCATGGACCCGACCGCCATCCTGCCGCCCGTCTTCGCGATGGGCCTGCTGACCCTCGTGATGCTGCTCTGGATGTACGCGACCCGTTTTCCGGCCATGGCCAAGGCCGGGATCGAGCCCCAGGACGCGGCCGACACGAGCCAGCTCAAGCGGCTGCCGCCCGAAGCCGTGCGGGTCGCGGACAACTACAACCATCTCTTCGAGCAGCCGACGGTCTTCTACGCGATCGCGCTGGCGCTCGCGATCTCGGGCCAGGTGGACGCCCTGCACGTCAATTGCGCCTGGGCCTTCGTGGCTCTGCGGGTGGTCCACTCCGGCGTCCAGGCGACGGTCAACCATGTGCCGACCCGCTTCGCGCTGTTCACGCTGGCGTGGGTCGCCCTCGCGATCATGATCGTCCGCGGCGCCCTCGGCGTCTTCTGAAAGCCCGGGCCTAGGAGGCGGCGAGCTCGCGCTTCAGGACCTTGCCGGTCGGGTTGCGCGGGAGGGTGTCCAGGAAGACGATCTCCCGGGGCACCTTGTAGCGAGCCAGGTTCGTCTTGACGTGGTCCTTGAGGGTCTGCTCGGTTGCCGCCGCGCCTTCCGTCAGGACGACGAAGGCCTTGAGGCGCTGTCCGAACTCTTCATCGGGGACGCCGATCACCGCGGCCTCGACCACGTCCTGGTGATCCGCGAGCAGATCCTCGACCTCGCGCGGAAAGACGTTCTCGCCTCCCGAGATGATCATGTCGTCGTCCCGGCCATCGACGAAGAGGAGACCGTTCTCGTCGAAGTGGCCCACGTCGCCGCTCGACATAAGGCCGTCGATGATCTCCTTGTTCCCGCCGCCCGTGTAGCCGTCGAACTGCACCTCGTTGGCCACGAAGATCCGGCCGGTCTGGCCCTGCGGGAGCTCCTTGCCGCGGTCGTCGAGGATCTTGACGATGACGCCGCGAGGCGGCCGGCCCGCCGTTCCGGGCGCGGAGCGCAGCTCGTCGGGCATGGCGATCGAGGCCTGGGCGACCTCCGTCGACCCGTAGAGGTTGTAGACGTTGTCGCCGAAGGTGTTCATCCAGCGCAGAGCGAGCTCGCCCGGCAGCGCCGAGCCGCTCGCGCAGACCATCTCGAGCGACGAGGTGTCGTAGCGGTGGATGACCTCGTCGCCCAGCTCGAGGATGCGTTGCATCATCACGGGGACGACCGCCATCACCTGCGGACGCAACTCTTCGATCGCCTTCAGCGTGTCCTCCGGGTCGAAGCGACGGCGCAGGCACACCGTGGCGCCGAGCTGCGACGCGACGAGCAGGTGCAGCCCGCCCCAGGAGTGGAAGGTGGGGGCGACGATCAGGTTGCGCGTACCGGTGCGCAGGGGCATGCGCCCGAACAGCCCCACGAGGGTGTCGACACCCTGTCGCTTCATGCTCCGCTGCGCGCCCTTCGGCGTGCCGGTGGTTCCGGAGGTGAGGATCGTGGTGCGCCCCGGGACTTCGGGCGGCTCGATCTCGCTCGTGTCGTGGGTCGCCATGAGCTGGTCGAGGGTGGTCTCGGCGACGTCGCCCTCGGCGAAGGTCACGAAGCGCGTCAGCTCGCTGGCGCCTCCTTCGACGACGGAGCGGAACTCCTCGTCGTGGAGCAGCACCCGGGTGCCTTCGCGCGCGCACACCTCCTTGAGCTGGGGCGGCGCGAAGCCCGTGTTCAGGAGCAGGATGTTCGCCCCCAGCTTTTCGAGGGCGACCTGCGCTTGGACGAAGCCCCGGTGATTGCGGGCGAAGAGCCCGACGCCGTCGCCCGGACCGACCCCCGCATCGCGCAGCGCCCGTGCGATGGCGTTCGTGCCGAGGTCGAGCTCCTGGAACGTCACGGGCCCGCGCTCGTCGAGAATCGCCACCGCATCGGGCTGCCGCTGGGCCGCAGCGTGGAAGCCGGTCGCCCCGGTGCTGCCGAACTTCTTCATGGCGGGCAGCAGGCTCGTCAGGAAGCGCGGGCTCAGGAACCCGGCGCTGCCCAGCACCTGGACGGCCTCGATCGATCGCTGGAGGGTTCCCCCTCGTCCGGTTCCGCGGTGGCTCATGGGCCAAGTTGTAGGCCACCCGGCCGCGTCCGGCGACGGACCCCCAGGCTGGACTAGCCTGCCCGGACCCAGCCAGGAGGATCGGGGATGGACGAGCTCGCGGGACGGACGGCCGTGGTGACCGGCGGTGGCAGTGGCATCGGGCGAGGCATCGCCCTCGGCCTGGCCGCCGAGGCGATGACGGTGGTGGTCGCCGATCTCCACGTCGAGAGCGCGGAGGCCGTCGTGGCCGAGATCGCCGAACGGGGCGGGTCGGGGCTGGCGGTGCAAGCAGACGTCACGAGCACCGAGTCCCTCGCGGCCGCCGCGAAGGAGACCCTGGCCCGGGTCGGACCGGCCAGTCTGCTCTGCGCCAACGCCGGCGTCCTGGCGAAGATCGCGCCGCTCGAGAAGCACACCCTCGAGGACTGGGAGTACACGCTCTCGGTCAACCTGCTCGGGGTCGTCAAGACGGTCGATGCCTTCCTCCCCGCCCTGCGACGGAACGCGCCCCAGGCCCACATCGTGAACACTGCGTCGCTCGGAGGCCTGATCTCGGCCGAGGGCTTCCCGATCGGAGCCTACGTGGCCAGCAAGTACGCTTGCGTGGGATACAGCGAGGTGCTCCGGGCGGAGCTCGCCGGCGAGGGGATCGGCGTGTCGGTGCTCTGCCCCGGCGTGGTGGAGTCGAGCCTGGTGGCGACCTCGATGCGCAATCGGCCGCAGGGCTTCGGCGCGCAGGATGCCCCGGAGATGAACCTGCGATCGGGATCCGATCCGGCCCCGGCGCCTGTGCCGAGCTTCATGGCCGCCGAGGACGTGGGCCCGATCGTGGTGCGAGCGATCCGGGCGAACCGTCTGCACGTGCTGACGCACCCCGCCGCGCGCGAGGCCGTCGAACGTCGCTTCGAGGGCATTCGCGAAGATTTCGACTTCGCATCCGGCAGCGACTGACCCGCCCGGGCCTGGGTGTGCGTCTTGCCGGGACGGACGAGCCGCCTGCCCGGGTTCAGCCGAGGCGCGCGTAGCGCGCGTCGACCCAGCGCCGATACCGCGCGCTCGGCTCGAACGTGTTCCAGAAGCAGATGCTGATTCCCAGCCCCAGGAGCGATGCGGCGCCCAGGGTGATGGGAGGGATCGCGGCGTGCAAGGCGCCGCTGCTCTGGAGCAGCCCATACTCGGCCGCTGGACCGAGCACGATCATCAGGACCCGGGCGAGCGAGCCCAGACCCCAGAGCAGGAATCGGTCCGCGACGATCGGCTCCGCCAGGCCGAGCCGCACGCGCCGCCGCATCTGGCGGTGGTAGCGAAGGGGCTCGAACGCCACCCAGCCGTTCG
>JAJDAR010000067.1 GCA_029261775.1 Deltaproteobacteria bacterium
GCGGTCGGCGCCGGCCTGCCCGGCCAGGCGACCGCCGGTCCACGCCAGGGCGTCGGAGATCCGGAAGGGAAGGCTCACGCCCGGCGTCCCTCCAGCGCATGGCGCGCCTCGACCCGGTCGTCGAAGGGGAACTTCCGGGTGCCGAGGATCTGGTAGTCCTCGTGGCCCTTGCCGGCGAGCACGACCATGTCCTCTGCGCGCGCGATGCCGATCGCCCGCAGGATCGCCTCGCGTCGATCCACCAGGACGGCGTAGCCCCGCTCAGTGGCGTCGAGCGCCTGGGGCTCGCAGCGGACGAGGCCCTCGAGCCCGATCTCGACGTCGCGGAGGATCTTCTCCGGATCCTCGGTGCGCGGGTTGTCGCTGGTGGCGACGGCGCGGTCGCTGCTGCGCGCGACGGCCCGGGCCATCGGGGCCCGCTTGGTCGCGTCGCGGTCCCCGCCACAGCCGAAGACCGTGATCAGGCGTCCGCGAGTGAGCGGTCGCAGCGTCTGCAGGAGCTTGTCGACCGCATCGGGCGTGTGGGCGTAGTCCACGATCACCGTCGGAGCGCCCTCGGGCCCGGGCACCCGTTCGGCCCGCCCCGGCACCTGACGGCAGTGGGCCGCGCCCAGGGCGATGGCCTCGGGCGGCAAGCCTCGCGCGACGGCGATGCCTGCCGCCACGGCGAGGTTCTCGACGTTGAAGTCGCCGATCAGCGGGAGCTCCACGTCCAGGGGCCCGCTCGGCAGCTCGAGGCGCGCCCGAGTCCCCGTCAAGCCGATGGACGCCTCGCTCACCGAGACGTCCGCGTCCGCCCCGGCCTGGCGTGAGACGCGTACCAGTCGGGCTCCCGCCTGCTCGGCGGCCTCCAGGAAGAGCGGGGCGTGCGGGTCGTCGATGAGCACGACCGCGTGCCCTCCGCGCGCCAGGTGGCGTCGGAAGAGCAACGCCTTGGCGGCGGCGTAGTCCTCCATGCTCGGATGGAAGTCCAGGTGGTCCTGGGTGAGATTCGTGACGGCGGCCAACACGAAGTGACAGCCATCGACACGACCCAGCGCGAGGCCGTGGGAGGAGACCTCCATGATCACCGACTGGACGCCTTGCGTGACCATGTCGCGCAGGGTCCGCTGCAGATCCAGGCTCTCCGGGGTGGTGTTCGCGGTGCGCTGTCGCTCGTCGGCGTACCGGACCTCGATGGTGCCGATCAATCCGGTCCGCTCGCCGGCCGCCTGCAGCATCGCCTCGACGAGGAAGCTGGTGCTGGTCTTTCCGTTCGTACCGGTGATTCCCATCAACGCCAGCTCGCGAGCGGGGTGGCCGAAGAAGTGCGCGGACAGGGGCGCCAGGGCCCGCCGGGTGTCCGGCACGATCGCGCAGGGCAGATCGACCGGAGTCGTCGCGGCGTCCTGTTGGATCAGGCAGGCCACGGCCCCGTTCTCCCGGGCCGCGTCGAGGTAGGCGTGGCCGTCGGCGTCCCGGCCCACCAGCGCGACGAAGAGATCGCCGGGCGCCACGGCCCGCGAGTCGTAGGCCAGACCGCGCACGATCGGATCGTCGCCGGGCAGCGCCGTCGCCGAGAGCTCTTCGGGCAGCACGGCGAGCAGCTTCGAGAGGTGCATCAGATCCCGCCTTCGAAGCGTACGCTGATGGCCGACGCCCCGGCGACGATGGTTCCGGGCGCGGGGAACTGCTCGACGGCGAGCCCCTGGCCTCGAAGCTGGTGGCGGAGCCCCTGGGCTCCCATCGACTCTACCTGCCGCCGCGTGAGGCCACGGAAGTCCGGCAGCAGCACGCGATCTCCGAGCCGTGCCACGGGCGACGGTCGCGGACGCGCGATCGGGGCGGACGCGGAGACCGCCGGGGGGGTGGCCGCCGGACGGTCGGGCACCGCCGTCCGTGCATCAGGGCGTGCACGGCTGATGGCCGCCCGGCTGCGCGCCACCTGCGTCGGCCTCGCGTCCGGCTTCGTCTTGGCCGCTTCCGGCAGGTCGATGCGTGCGAGATCGGGGAGCTCATGGAGCGGGGCGGCTGCGATCCCGAGGCGACCGAGGCCTGCCGAGGCGGCGCGAGCGAAGAGCGGGGCGGCGACCGACCCGCCGCCGTGGATCTTCCCGCGCGGCTCATCGATCATGACCGCGATCGCCAGCTGGGGAGCCTCGGCCGGCGCCGCGCCGATGAACCAGGCGCGGTAGGCCGTCTGTGAGTAGGTGCCGGTCGCGCGATCCAGCTTCTGGGCCGTGCCGGTCTTGCCCGCCACGCGCTGGCCGAACAGGCCGGCCCTGCGGCCCGTGCCCTTCTCCCCGACGACGGCCTCGAGCATCTGCATCACCTGGCGGGCCACGTCCTCGCGTACCACCCGCCGGCTCTCCGAGCGAGGCGTGGGCAGCCATCGACCGCCGGGCTGTCGCCGGGCCGAGACGAGCCGAGGCGCGCGCCACTCGCCGCCCTGGGCGAGGGCGGCCATCGCGGCTGCCATCTGGACCACGGTCGCGTTCATGCCCTGTCCAAAGGACACATTCGCGTGGTCCACGGTTCGCCAGTGGTTCCAGGGACGCAGCAGGCCCGCCGACTCGTCGGGAAAGCCGCTGCCGGTCTTCGCCCCGAAGCCGAAGCGCCGCAGCACCTCGTGCTGTCGCCGGGCACCGATCTCGAAGCCGATCTTGGCGGCGCCGATGTTGCTCGACACGCGCAGGATGCCCGCGGCGTCCAGCAGGCCGTGGGGCTTCACGTCCCGGATCACCTTGCCCGGAACCCGGAATCGACCCTTCTCGCAATCGAACAGATCTGCGCGATCGATGGCGCCGACCTCCAGCGCCGCGGCCACGGTGACGGGCTTCAGGGTCGAGCCCGGCTCGGGCGCCGCCAGGAAGGCCTTCGCCGCGGTCTCGGGGTAGCGGGTGGTGCGGAAGCGGTTCGGATCGAAGGACGGAGCTTCCGCCAGCGCGAGCACGTCCCCGTTGTTCGGGTCGAGCACCGCGACCACGCCGCCCCGGGCGCCGGTGCGCTCCACGGTCTCGATCAGGGCGGTTTCGACCTCGGCTTGAAGCACCGCGTCGAGGGTGAGCGCCACGTCGCCCCCGATGCTCTTGCGGGGGTCGAAGCCGCGCTTGGGCAGCAGGCGCTGACGCGCATCGCGCTCGACGCCCACGCGCTGGGCCTGGCCGGCCAGCCACTCGTCCTCCATCTGCTCGACGGCGCGGGCACCGCGCCCGTCGATGTTGGCGAAGCCGATCAGACGCCCGGCGAGGGCCCGGTGGGGGTAGGTGCGCCGGGGCTCCTCGACGAGGCCGATCCCCGGAAGCTCGAGCTTTGCGACGCGTTGCGCGGCCCCGGGCTCGATCCAGCGCGCCACGAAGACGAAGGGCGAGGACTTGCGAAGCCTCGCTCGCACGCTGTCGCGAGAGTGTCCGAGCGCCTTGGCGAGGGCCCGGGTGGTCGCCTCCAGGTCGCCGATCTGCGACGGCACGGCGTAGACGGAGGGCACCTCGATGGTCAGCGCAAGCTCCGCCCCGTGGCGATCGGTGATCGCTCCGCGCGCCCCGGGCACGCGCAGCACGGTGACCGTCTGCGAGTCACCGCGCGCCTCGCCTCGCGAATCGATCACGGTCAGATGGGCGGCCCGCACCGTCAGGATTCCGAAGGCCAGGATGAGCAGGACGCCGATGCCCTTGACTCGCAGCCCGGAACGGCGCAGATCCGCTGATCTCATGGCCGGCCCGCCGCCTGGCCGAGATCGATGACGGTTTCGGGACGCACGAAGCCACGCTCGCGAGCGAGAGCCTGGAGGCGGTTGGGATCGCGCAGCTCGCGCAGCTGCACGGTGGCGGCCCGCTCGTGCTTCAGGAGCTCGAGCTCGCGCGCGAGCGCGACGTCGAGGTCGTAGCGCAGGGCCAGGATCGAGTTGCGGAGTGCGACGAGGAGCAGGGCCGCTGCGAGCCCGCCGACGAGCAGCGGCAGCCAGAAGCTGGTTCCGGAGCGACCCTGGGCCGCGCCGCGGGCCCGCTTCATGTCGTGTCCGACCACCGAGCGGGCGCCGCGTCCCCCGCGGCGGGGACTCGAGGTCGCTCCGCTCTGGAACAGGCGCGCGCGGCGTGCCGACCAGGCGCGGCTCATGACGTCACGACCGACGTCTTGCGCTGCCCGGCGCGAGCAGCCGTGTCCGTCGGCTGGCCCCTCATGCCGCCAGCCGCTCCGCGGCACGCAAGCGCGCCGACCGCGAGCGCGGATTGGCCGCGAGCTCTTCCGGCTCGGGCCTCACGGTCCGCTTGTGGACCCGGCGCAGGGTCGGCTGGCGCCCGCAGGTGCAGATCGGGTCGCGCGGCGGGCAGATGCAGCCCCGCTCTTCGCGCTGGAAGGTCTGCTTGACGATCCGATCCTCGAGCGAGTGGTAGGAGATCACGCAGAGCCGCCCTCCCGGCTTCAGGACCGACAGCGCCGCCGCCAACCCTTCCTCGAGGGCGACCAGCTCGTCGTTCACCGCGATGCGCAGGGCCTGGAAGACGAGGGTGGCCGGGTGGTGTCGACGCCCGCGTCCGATCCGCGCCTCCCGGGTGACGCGGATCAGGTCGGCCGCAGTGCGCAGCGGTGCCTCGCGGCGGGCCTCGACGATCGCCCGGGCCAGCCGATGGGAGCCGGGCAGCTCGCCATAGCGACCGAACCAGTCCGCCAGGGTCTCCTCGGATGCCTCGGCCAGCAGGTCGGCGGCGGTCTCCCCTCGCGAGGGATCCATGCGCATGTCGAGGGCGGTCTCGCTCGCGGTCTCCTCCGCGAAGCGGAAGCCGCGCTCCCGTCGATCGAGCTGCACCGACGACACGCCGAGATCGAGCAGCACGCCATCCACCTCGCGGATCGCCTGGGCGCGCAGCACGTCACGCAGCTGCCGGAAGGAGGCCTGGACGAGCACGACGCGCTCGCCGAAGGGCGCCAGCCTCTCGCCGGCCGCCGCCAGCGCCTCGGCGTCGAGATCGAGGCCCACCAGGCGCCCGTCCGGGGCGCTCCCTTGCAGGATCGCTTCGGCGTGACCCCCGTAGCCGACCGTTCCGTCGACGAACGTCCGGGAGGGCCCCACCCGCAGGAGGGACATGCATTCGGGAACCAGGACCGGCTGGTGGAGAGTGTTCCGACTCACGCGACTCTGGGCCCGGCATTCCGCTCGAGGCCCACCTCGTGGAGGGCATCCCGATCGGGCCCTCCGCTGCTTGGAGGAGGTCGCCCCGTCCGCGCCCTCCGCTTCCCTGTCATGCTGGAGACAGCGTCCGCTGCCCCCTCGAGGCCCGAGGCCTCGTCAACCACCCTGCTGGGGCGCTCCGCCTGCCGGGCCGCGCGCTCGACGCGCCGTCCCGACCCGCGGTGCGGTCGGTGGAGGAGACTGGATTGGGGTGCTCCGGAGCGCTTTGCCGAATCGCGGGGCACGCCCCCCAACGATTCCCGCGTCTCGGTGCAGCACTCCGGAGACACCCCATTCCTGTTCCCGGGGGCCGAGCCCCCAGGCAACCTCTCACGTTCCCCTTACAAACCCAGATCCGCAGCGACGTTGGTCACCTCGCGACCGCGCTGCCGGATCGCGTTCAGCTCCTCGTCGAAGCGGCCCTTGTCCCAGATCTCGATGCGCTGGCCGACGCCAGCGATCGTGAGTTCGCGCTCCAGGCCTGCGTGCTCGCGGAGGTGGGGCGGGATCAGGATCCGGCCCTGGCCGTCGATCGGCGCTTCCACCGCTCCGGAGACCAACATGCGCTGAAGCGCGGCGACGTCGGGTTGCACCTGCGACATGTTCTTGAGACGCTCTTCGATCGCGAGCCAGCGATCGTGTGCGTAGAGTCCGATGGCAGGCTGGTCGACCAGGTTGGTCACGAAGGGAGGTCCGTCTTGTTCGAGGAGTTCGGTTCTCAGCACGGCTGGAATGCTCACTCGCCCTTTGTCGTCCATCGAATGGCTGTAGCGGCCGCGGGCCATTGGAATCTTCCTGCTCGATGGTTCCGCCCGTCGGGTCGGAAGGGATGACGATCTCGCCTTACCACTTCGTACCACTCGCCCCCACTGCCTCCCCCTTATATCCACTGGGATGGGCAGCTGCCAACGAAAATCGTCGAGATCGTTGAAGTTTTTTCGACAACCCCAAGATCTTGGGGTCGCCGTGGCCCAGCGGCACGAGATGTGGGGAAGCCGCTGCGCGGCGTTCGCGCCGCGCCGTGGGGCGAAGTGGGGGGTCGGCAGCGCTCCACAGCCGGCAGTGCGGGGCCGAGCCCGTTCGGGAAGCGGAGCGGGCCCGAGGCGCTAGCGGAGGGCCAGCTCGGGCACGCTGCGGGCGTGGCATGCGGCCGCTCGCGCAACGACGCGGGCGAGGACCGAGCCCTCGGGTGCGGGGATCTCCGGGACGGGGGCCGAGCTCGCCTCGAGCAGGCCCTCGAGCAACGCCCCGACCCCCTCGCGAAGGCCACTCAGCGCGTAGCCACCCTCGAGCACGAAGGCGATCCGGCCGCCGCAGAGCTCGTCGGCGACGCCGCGCATCAGGCGGGTCATCGCCAGGAAGCCCGGGCCCGTCACGTTCAGCGCTGCCAGGGGATCGTCGCGATGGGCGTCGAAGCCCGCCGAGACCAGGATC
>JAJDAR010000068.1 GCA_029261775.1 Deltaproteobacteria bacterium
CGAGCTGAAGAGCTGCCTCCACCCCGACGTCCACTACCAGGACGTGCCGACCGAGGACCCGGGCGCCGTGGGGCGGGAGAACGTCGTCAAGCGCCTGGGCGTCGCCTTCGACCACCTGACGAGCCAGGAGCAGGTCACCCACCACATCGCCGCCGACGGCGACGTCGTCTTCCTCGACCACACCGAGACCTGGACCTTCAAGACCGGCGAGAAGGTCCAGCACACCTTCGCCACCATGCACGAGATGAAGGATGGGCTCGTCTACCGCTGGAGCGACTACTGGGACGTCCAGAAGTTCGTCGGCCAGTTTCCGGCGTCGTTCCTCGAAGAGATGGCGAAGAGCAGCGCGGCCGACTTCAGCGACTGATCGCGGCGCGCCCTATTCGGGCATCAGCTGGATCGGGGAGGACCAGGCGCGCTCCTGGATCGTCTTCGGCAGGTCCGAGCGCGGCGCCACCCCGGCCCGCAGCGCGTCCCAGGTGGACCAGCGGCAGGTCGGATTCTCGAGCACCCGCGCGTAGTAGAAGGCGCGCTGGTCGGGATCGAAGCCAGGGTCCCGCCACAGCGCGCGCAGCTGCGGCTCCCCCGAGCCCGGCGACGTCGAGCAATCGGCCAGGTCGACCGCCGCGCCGTTGTCCGGGCAGCGGGACGTCGCAGGGTCGACCGCGGCGCCGCCGGAGCAGGCCACGTCGTGGACGGTCTCGTGGGTCTCCCCCTCGGCATCGATCCAACCCTTGACCACCTGCAGCCGCTGCAGCGGCGCACTCTTCGGGTCCGCCAGCGCCCAGACGAGGAAGCCGGGTGCCCCACTCCCGCGGGCCTGCAGGTCGCTGCCCATGCTCGCTCCGCTGGCGTAGGCCACCTGGACGACGTCGGGCGCCTCCAGCACGCCCTGCTCGAAGCCGTAGCCGGCGAAGAAGCGCAGGCGGATGCGGGGTCCCGAGGTCGCAAAGGTCTCCTTGCGGCGGAAGGCCTCGTAGATCGCGGCGCGGGTGTTCTCCTCGGCCCAGACTCCGGTCAGACCCGAGGCGCCGTAGGTCGGCGTCGCGCTCTGCATGTAGGACCTGCCGTCCACCTCCTGACGGGTGCGCGGCGCGACCAGGCGCAGCCCGAGGTTCGGCAGCAACGAGAGGGGAACCGAGCCCCGCAGCTCGGGCGTCGCGTCGAGCAGGCCCACCTTCGAGAAGAAGTTCGACTCGTCATCGGAGGTCGCGCCCGTGTGCGTATCGCTCGCGCCGACGAACCCGAACGTGTAGGGATTCGTCATGCCCTGGCTCTCGAGGGCGAGCCCGCGACGGAGGGCATCGCGCACGTAGCTCCCGGCCGGTTCGCTCTGCATCATCGTCGCGACCCGGTAGGGCATGATCTCGAAGTCGGCCCACTCGTCCTCCGTGGAGAGAGCGGGATGCGTCTCCGAGGTCCCCTTCACCTGGGTGATCTCCACGAGCGGCTCATTGCGGATCCGCTGCACCGCATAGGCGTCGTCCATCGGGTCGCCTGCCCAGTCCACCAGCTTGAACATCTGCCCGTTCGAGCCGTTGGAGTTGTGGGGGATCGCCAGGCTCTCGACGCCGTCGGCTCGCAGCGCGTCCATCCAGTCCCAGAGGCCTTCCGGGTTCTGCGAGTGGAAGCGCGAGAACGGAGACGTGGGGATCTTCTCGCCGTCCTTGAAGATCACGTTGCGATGCAGGTTGCCGCGATCGTCCGAGGAGGTGGTGTACTCGTAGGCGATGAAGGTCGTGAAGCGACCGGGCTCGTCGAAGAGCTCGGCCGCGTCGATCGTGTCCTGCCATGCCGTCCGGGTGATCCCGAGCACGAGCTCCCGGTCGATCTTGCCATCGCGGATGCCGGCAACGGCTGCCGGCAGGAAGGTCGCGAAGGTGCGGATGCGGCGGGTCAGGCTGAGCAGGCCGCGGTTGTCCGGCGCGTTCAGGTCGTGGAGCGGCTTGGCGATCGGGAGCTTCGAGAACTCCGTGGTGGTGTCGGCCGCTTCCTTCGCGACCCCGAGGAACATGGCGTGGTCGGTGACCGCGTAGAAGTCGAGCGGCTCGCGAAGCTGGACCATGAAGCCGGCCGGGTGCTCGATCGGCTCGCCCCGCGCGTAGCGGTAGGCATCGTAGGGCGTCGCGAGCGTGCCGAAGGCGAAAGCGTCGAAGCTGTAGGTCGTGTGGACGTGGAGATCCCCGAAGTAGGCAACGCGGTCCGCGACGGGCGGCGGGCGCAGGGCGAAGGTCTCATGCTCGATCTCGAAGACCCCGTCGCCCGGCAGCCAGGCCGCCGCCGGCGCGTCCGGATCGGTCGCGGCGATGCTCGCGTCGCCCTGGGTGCAGCCGAGCCCGAGCATCAGGAGGGCGGCGAGCGCTCCGAGCCGAGCGCACCCCGCCATGTCGACCCCCCGCTCGGGACGTGTCCGCACCTGGTCAGGCCCCCGGATTCGGGCGAACCAGGAACTTCTCGCCGGTCGCCTGGCGACCGTAGAGCCGGACGGCGTCCAGGCTGAGCGCCTCAGCCAGCGACACCTCGCGGGTGTAGTGGCTCGCGAAGATCGTCTTGATCTCCCGGGCGACCCGCTCGCGCAGGGCCTGCCCCTTCTCGGGACCGATCCGCTGCAGGAACGGCGGCAGCAGCCATCCCCCGATCCCCCACGCCATGCCGTAGTTGCGCACCAGCTGCGTCGGCGACTGATCCAGCCCGCCGTAGATGTAGACCTGCTTGTGGACGGTCGATCCGTAGCGGCTGAAGCCCTCGGCGGTCCGGCTCGCCGCCCGCTCCATGCAGCCGAGGATGTCGCTCGCGAGCCGCCCGCCCCCGGTTGCATCGAAGGCCAGCGTGGCTCCCGTTTCCGCGAGGGCGTCGGTCAGGTCGTCCTTGAAGCCGGGCTCACTCGAGTTGCAGACGTGCTTGGCCCCGAGCCCGCGCAGCAGCTCCACCTGCTCCGGCTTGCGCACCACGTTCACGAGGGGCACACCGTCCGCCTGACAGAGCTTGTTCAGCATCTGGCCCAGGTTCGAGGCGGCGGCGGTGTGGACGAGGGCCGTGTGGCCCTCGAGCTTCATGGTCTCCACCATGCCGAGCGCCGTCAGCGGGTTGACGAAGCACGAGGCGCCTTCGGCCGGGGTCGTGCCTTCGGGCAGGGCCAAGCAGAAAGCGGCGGGCAGGCAGCGGAGCTGCGCGTAGGTGGGTCCGCCGAAGATCGCCACCGTGCGTCCCAGCAGCGCTTGCGCCGTCTCGGAGGCGCCGGCCTCCACGACGACTCCCGCCCCCTCGTTGCCCGCCGGCAGCGCCTGGTCGACGCGAGCTGCGGCGGCCTTCATGCCGCCGGGCGGAACCTGTGCCGTCAGGGTCGGACGTTCGGCCGTGCCCCCGTCCTCGGCGGTGCTCATGTCCGCCGGCCCGAAGAGCAGCCCGAGGTCCGAAGGGTTGATCGGCGCGGCCTCGACCCGGACGAGAACGTCGTCGGGGCCGGGTGCGGGCACCTCGACCTCCGCCAACGAGAGCTCGAGGACGGCGTCGCTCCGCAGCTTGGACTGGATCTGGAGACTCGTGGCCATGTCGTCCTCCGCAATGGATCGGATCGGAAGTCGGAGTATGGCACGCTCGCCGGGGTCGGCGCGCCTCCGGGCGGTGCCGCGGGAGACCAGCCAGTGAAACGCATCGAGTACGCGGGGAGCGTCCACGACGAGCAGGAGATCCAGGCGGTCGTGGAGGTGCTTCGAGGGGGCGCCACCGCACTCCGGATCGGCCGGAACGTGAAGGAGATGGAGCGGCTCGTGGCCGGCTGCTTCGGCAAGCGGCGCGGGATCATGGTCAACTCCGGCTCCTCGGCACTCGTCCTCGCGATCGAGCTCCTGGGCCTGGCCCCGGGTGACGAGATCGTGACCTCACCCCTCACCTTCTCGACGGACATCGCGCCGATGCTGCGCGCGGGCCTCGTGCCCGTCTACGTGGACGTCACCGAAGACAGCTTCCAGATCGACGTGGACCGGATCGAGGAGGCGATCGGTCCGAGGACCCGGGCGATCCTCGCGCCGAACCTGATCGGCAACTGCCCGGATTGGGACGCCGTCCGCGCCGTCGCCGATCGTCACCAGCTGCAGGTCGTCGAGGATTCCTGCGATTGCCTGGGCGCGACCCTCCGCGGCACCCCGACCGGCACCCGCTCGGATTTCTCGGTCACGAGCTTCGCCCTCTCCCACATCATCACGGCGGGCGGGACCGGGGGCATGATCTGCCTGGACGACGCCGCGCTCGTGGATCGCGCACTGATGCTGCGGCGTTGGGGGCGGCGCAGCGAGCCCAAGTTCTTCGGCTCGCAGAAGGGTACCCGCAGCTTCTTCAGCGACCTCGACGGGATGAAGTACGACGACCTGTTCATCTTCGACGAGCTGGGCTGGAACTTCGAGCCGAGCGAGCTGTCCGCGGCCTTCGGCTGCGTGCAGATGCGAAAGCTCGCGGACAACCTGGGCCGCCGGCAGCGCAACTTCGATCTCCTGAGGGAGCACCTCGCCCGCCGATCCGACCTGTTCGTGCTGCCGCGGACGACGCCCGACGTCGAGACCGCCTGGCACATGTTCCCGTTTCTGATCCGGCCGGGATCGGGTGTCGACCGGGGCGCCCTCCAGAAGCACATGGAGTCGTGTGGAGTGGACACGCGGATGGTGTGGACCGGCAACATCACGCGACAGCCCGCCTTCCGCGACGGCCCGCATCGGATCGCCGCGGGGGGTCTGCCGAACGCAGACCGGGTCATGGAATGCGGCCTGGTGCTGCCGTGCCATCACGGGATCGACGACGCGGGTGTCGACTGGATCGGCGAGAGCATCGACCGCTTCTTCGGCTCCTGAGCCGGCCCGCTCCAGGTGCGGAGCGGAGCCGGGCGAGGAATACTGTGCGACCCGCCCGCCGGACGTCGAAAGGAACCGCTGCATGCCCAGCTTCTCCGAGATTCCCTGGATCGCCGAACACATCGAGCTCTATCGCACCGACCCGGAGAAGGCCCACATGTGGGATTCGACCCCGCTCGGTGGCCCCGGTCTGCTGCCGACGCTGCTCTTGACCTCGAAAGGTCGCAAGTCCGGCGAGCCGCGCGCCCTGCCCCTGATCTACGGGACGACGGGCGACAGCTACGTGGTCATCGCCTCGAAGGGTGGCATGCCGCATCACCCGCTCTGGTATCGCAACCTCGAGGCGGATCCGAACTGTCAGCTGCAGGTCGGTGCCAGCTCGCTCTCGGCCCGCGCGCGGGTCGCCGAGGGCGAGGAGCGCGAGCGCATCTGGGGCGAGATGGTGAAGATCTACCCGCCCTACACCGACTACCAGAAGAGCACCGAGCGCCAGATTCCCGTGGTCGTGCTCGACCCCGCGTGAACGCGGCACCCAGGAGGACCGCACGATGAGTGACATCGAGAAGGCTGCGCTCGAGACCTACGACCGCTTCGTCGCCCTGCGCGACCAGATCGATCTGGGCAACGCCGCCTGGTCCGACCTCGCGAACTTCTTCACGGAGGACGCCGCCTACATCGACCCGGCCTGGGGACGCATCGAGGGGCGCGAGGCGATCCGCGAGTTCTTCGAGAAGTCGATGGCGGGGTTGACCGGCCATGGTTGGTCGACTCCGGAGAACTGGACGATGGCCTCGGGCCACCGTCTCGTCAGCCAGTGGGACCAGGTGCTGGGCGAGCGGCCCGACGGAACGCCCTCGATCGTGCCGGGCCTGTCGATCCTCTACTACGTCGGAGACGGGCTGTTCTGCTACAGCCACGACATGCTGAACATGACGCACGTCGGGGAGACCCTGCGCGACATGCAGTGGAAGCCGCCGGGCCAGTTCAACATGCCGCC
>JAJDAR010000069.1 GCA_029261775.1 Deltaproteobacteria bacterium
CTACGCGGCAGCGCCGGGCAAGCACAGGATCTTCATCGTGGACGAGGTCCACATGCTCTCCACGCCGGCCTTCAATGCGCTGCTCAAGACGCTCGAGGAACCGCCGCCCGAGAGCCTGTTCCTGTTCTGCACGACCAACCCCGAGAAGATCCCGTTCACGGTGGTGTCGCGCTGCCAGCGCTACGACCTGCGACGCATCGCAACGGCGGAGGTTGCGGCGAACCTGGCGAAGATCGCAAAGCAGGAAGGTCTCGAGATCTCGGAGCCCAGCCTGATGGCCGTGGCGCGGGCCGGCGAGGGCTCGATGCGCGACTCGCTCACCCTGCTCGACCAGCTGATCGCGTTCGGCGGCGAGCAAGTGGACGACGCGCGCGTGGCCGAGGTGCTCGACCTGATCGACCGTCAGGTCCTGGTCTCCATCATCGAGGCCTGCGTCGACGGAGACGCGCCGGCCGCACTCACGACCTGCCGCGCCGCCTGGGAGTCGGGGGTCGATGCCAAGCGGCTCGGCGGGGAGCTGCTCGGACTGCTGCGCGACCTGGTCGTGCTGCGGCTGGCGCCCGACGCGGGACTGGTCGAGGGTGCCGACGCGGAGATCGCCGCGTTGACCGAGCTGGCGCGACGCACCGAGGAGGCACGTCTGCGCCGGATGTTCCGCGCCCTGCTGCGCGAGCAGGAGGACCTGGCCTGGGCCCCCGACCCGTTCGCCGTGCTGGAGGTCGCACTGATCCGCCTCGCCACGCTGCCGGCCGGAGATCAGGTCGAGCAGCTGCTGACCCGGATCGACGCCCTCGAGCAGCGGCTGCGGAGCGGAGACACGGGCGGCGGCGGCACCGGAACCGGCGGGCGCGGCAGCAGCAAGCCGCAGGCGACCCGCCCCGAGAAGCCCGCCGGCAAGCGGGCCTCTGCGGTCGACACCCAGTCCCGACCTCGTCACGAAGCGACGGCACCGGCGCCGATCCACGCGAAGGCCGAGCCCGCCGCGGAAACGTCGCACGACCCCCGGCCGGAACCGTCGCAAGGCGACCCCCAGCCCGAGCCTTCCCAAGGCGACCCCGAGCCGGCCTGGACGAGGGGCGAGGACCCGACGCCGGCGGGGCCCGCCGAGCCGGAGCCCCCGCGCGAGCGCGCCAGCAGGCCACCGCTCGAGGCGGCGCCTGCCGTCGAGGCGGGACCGCGCGACGAGCCCGCCGCGATCGAGCCGTCCGGGGTCGCCGCCACGGTCGCCCCGGCCCAGCAGGACACGAGCCACCCGGGCGAGAGCGCGCCCCTCACGCTGGTGTTCGACCGGCTGCGCGCCTTCGCCCAGGAAGAGAACCGCGGACTGTTTGCGGCGCTGGAGGGCGGCGCGCTGCTCGAGCACGACCACTCGGCCCTCCGCATGCGGGTGCCCTCGGGCATCGCAGCACGCCGGCTGGCAACGCGCACCGACGAGCTCGAGGCGGTCTGTGCCCGGTTCTTCGGTCGGCCGATGCGGGTCGAGCTGCAGGCCGGCGACGAGGACCCCGCGGCATCCTCGAACGGCCGACCGGCCGACGCCGCAGCCACCCCCGATGGCCGGCGCCAGCGGCAGGAGGCCCTCAACCACCCCGCCGTGAACGACGCACTGGAGATCCTCGGCGCCGAGATCCTGGAGATCCGACCCTTCGGCGGCCCGGATGCCGCCCCTCCGGAAGCGAGCTGAGGAGATTCCATGAGCCAAGGGGACGTCGGAGGCCTGCTGGCCAAGGCGCAGCAGATGCAGGAGCGCCTGGTGCAGCTGCAGCAGGAGCTGGCCCGTCGCAGCGTCGAAGCCCAGGCGGGCGGTGGCATGGTGACCGTCGTCGCCACGGGCGACCTGCGCATCCGCTCGGTGCGCATCGAGCCCTCCCTGCTCGAGTCGGGGGATCTGGACATGCTGCAGGACCTGGTGGCCGCCGCCGTCAACGCGGCGCTGGCCCAGGCCCAACGGATGGTGCAGGAGGAGATGCAGAAGGCCGCCGGCATGGCGGGCCTTCCCGGGCTCGGCAACCTGACGGGCGGCGCGTGACGGTTCGGGACGACGTGACGCTTCGAGACGAGGCGACGGCCCGCGCGTGAAGAACCCGCCTCCCATCGAACGGCTGGTGGCGTCCTTGAAGCGGCTGCCCGGCATCGGCGAGAAGTCGGCCACGCGCCTCGCGTTCTTCCTGCTCTCCGCGCAGGAGACGATGGTCACCGAGCTCGCCGAGTCGATCCTGCGCGTGAAGCGCGAGATCGTGCTCTGCGAACGATGCTTCGACCTCACCGAGGTCTCGCCGTGCTCGACCTGCTCGAGCGACCGCCGCGACCCGGCTCTGGTCTGCGTGGTCGAGGAGCCCGCGGACCGCGCTGCGATCGAGCGCAGCGGCAGCTTCACCGGCGTCTACCACGTGCTCGGGGGCGCACTCTCCCCGATCGACGGGGTCGGACCCGACGAGCTGCACATGGCCGAGCTCGAGGCACGCGTGCGGGCCGGCGGCATCCGCGAGGTCGTGCTCGCGACCAATCCCAACGCCGAGGGCGACGCGACCGCGGCCTATCTCGCCGAGCGCCTGCGGCCGCTCGGGGTCGGCCTCTCGCGAATCGCCTATGGCATGCCCATGGGCGGAGACCTCGAGTACGCCGACCACGTCACGGTGGGTCGTTCGATCCAGAACCGGCGAGTCGTCGAATGAGGGCCACAGCGATGCCGCGAGAGGCGATGGTGGGGCTAAAGCCCGCACCGAGGAGAGCCGATCGGTGGGTTCGCCCGGAACGCTTGCCGGGCGCTGTGCCCGGGGGTACCGTGATCGACAAGAATCCTTACTTCCCGGGTAGTTACAGGCGTTTCTGCGGACGCGACGGCGGCCGAGACGCGACCGGGGCCAGGACCGAGGCGTAGTGCGATGATGGACACCCAGCTCGTGATGTACGAAGAGGACTACAAGAAGATCCTCGCCGTCATCCAGAGGCTCGTCCGGGACGCCAACGCCAAGGGCGTCTTCGTGGTGGACAAGAACGGTCAGCTGGTCGCCGAGGCCGGTGAGGTCCGGGGCATCGACACCACCAGCCTGGCCTCGCTGACCGCCGGCAGCATCGCCGCGACCGGTGGCCTCGCCAAGATCATCGGCGAGGAGGACTTCCCGGTCCACTTCCATCAGGGAGCCCGGGACAACCTCCACATCACCCTCGTCGCCAAGCGCATCATACTCGTCGTCGTCTTCGATGATCGGAGCTCCCTCGGATTGGTCCGCCTGCGCGTCAAGAAGGCGGGCGGGGAGCTGGCCAAGATCTTCGAGGAGCTCTCGAAGAAGGCCGAGAGGGAAGCCGCCAGCGGCGCCCCCTCTCCCTTCGCCGAGATCACCGACGACGACATCGACAATCTCTTCTCCGACTAGCCCATCGGAGGGCCAGGGCACCCCATGTCGTTCATCAACTATTCGTCGCGCGAGATCAACTGCAAGATCGTCTACTACGGGCCCGGCCTGTGTGGCAAGACGACCAACCTGCAGTTCATCTACAGCAAGACCAACCCCGACTTGAAGGGGAAGATGATCTCCCTCGCCACGGAGACGGAGCGCACGCTGTTCTTCGACTTCCTCCCGCTGGCGCTGGGACAGATCCGCGGCTTCAAGACGCGCTTCCACCTCTACACGGTGCCGGGCCAGGTCTTCTACGACGCGAGCCGCAAGCTGATCCTGAAGGGCGTGGACGGTGTGGTCTTCGTCGCCGACAGCCAGATCGAGCGGATGGAGGCGAACCTCGAGAGCCTCGACAACCTCAAGGTGAACCTGCGCGAGCAGGGCTACGAGCTCGAGAAGATCCCGTTCGTGATCCAGTACAACAAGCGCGACCTGCCGAACTCGGCCCCCCTCGAGGAGCTGCGCCGGCAGCTGAACACGCTGAACGTGCCGGACTTCGAGGCCTGCGCCACGACGGGACAGGGGATCTTCGAGACCCTGAAGGCCGTCGCCAAGTCCGTGCTCTCGGACCTGAAGCGCCTCTCGCGCTAGCGGGCCCGCGCCAGGTGGGGTCCCCCGCGCCCCGGGCGCGATAGACTCCCGCCATGCCTCTCGCCGACGTCGCCGGCCGCAAGGTCTACTACGAGCTGCACGGCTCGCGCTCGCCGGGTCGTCCTCCGCTGGTCCTGGCCATGGGGCTCGCCGGATCGTGCCAGGGCTGGCACGCGCTCCAGGTTCCCGAGCTGGCCCCCCACCATTCGCTCGTCCTGTACGACAACCGGGGGGTCGGGGAGAGCGAGGACCCGGGCGGACCGTTCACGACGGCCGACCTGGCCGACGATCTGGCCGGCCTGATGGACGCGCTGGAGATCGAGCGCGCCTCGGTGCTCGGCGCCTTCCTCGGCGGGATGACCGCCCAGGAGCTCGCCCTCCGGCATCCCGAGCGCGTCGAGCGGCTGATCCTGGTCGGAACCTTCGCCCGCGCCGATGCCAAGCGCCGACTGCTGCTCGAGAAGTGGCGCATGATGGCCAAGGAGGGCGCCTCGGCCGAGGTCTTCATGCGCGAGCGACTGCTGTGGACGCTCCACGAAGCGACCTTGGAGCAGGAGGACCTGGTCGACGCGATGAGCCAGAGCTTCCCGGGCCGCGCACCGCCGGTCGGTGCGGATCTGCTGGCCCGCCAGTGCGACGCGGCACTCGGCCACGACACCTACGACCGACTGCACCGCATCGCAGCCAGGACCCTGGTGGTCTGTGGCCGGCACGACCAGCTCACGCCCGCCAAGTTCCACCGGGAGCTCGCGGACGGCATTCCGGATGCGCACCTCGTGACCCTCCCCTGGGGCGCGCACCTGGTGATGGCGGAGTGCGCGCAGGAGCTGCACCGCACCGTGCTGCAGTTCCTGGAGTAGTCGCACCGCCCTCGGGCGCCTCAAGAGCGACCCGGCCGGGGCCGATGTCCCGATAGAGGCCCACCGCCATGCCCCCGGCCCCCGACCCGACCGTCCAATCCAGCTACATGAAGAATCTCTTCGCCGCGCTCGCCAGACGCGGCGCCCTGGACGTGCTGGAAGCCGGGGCACCCGACACCGTGGCTGCCGTCGCAGCGGCCGGGCGCATGCGCTGGCTGCCGATCGAGCACAACCTGCGGACGGTCAGCGTGCTCTGTCGCGCCCGCTCGCAACGGCCCGCTCTGGAGCTGCTCGCCGACTGCGTCCACGAGCAGTTCGACACGCCGCTGTGGAAGCCCTTCGTGAGCGGTGCGGTGCGCCTGCTCGGGAGGGATCCGGCCCACCTCGGCCGCTGGATCCCGAAGGCCTTCAGCGTCGTCTTTCGCGACTGCGGCCACTTCGCGGTCGAGCCCACCGGCAACGCGGAGCTGCGCGTCACGCTCTCGGAGATCCCCGACCTGCTGCTCGGCGAGAGACTCTGGCTCTCGTCCCTCGGTGTCGGCATGCGCCCGATCTTCGCGGTCTGCGGGCTCGACGGGGTGGCGGAGCAGGTGGACCTCGACCGGAACGCCCGCACCGCCAGGTATCGACTGGCGTGGAAGGTGGACCCGGCGCCCCGGGGCTGACGGCGGGCCTCAGAGCCGGCGGAAGCGCAGCTGCGCGAGTGACCCACGGAGCGCGGCGTCCCGCGCCACCCGTGCTCGCAGCTCCCGTCCGGAGAGCGGCGCATCGCTTCCGACGAAGACCCGGTTGTCGAAGTCCGCCAACGAGATCTCGAGACGATGCGCGAAGAGCTCCCGCATGCCGGCCAGCATCGCGGGCGCCTCGTCGAGGGTGTTGGTCACGAGCAGCCCTCCGGGCCGCAGACAGGCACGGGCCCGGGCCAGCATCGGGAAGGGGAAGCCCTCGGGCTTGTAGGCGCCGCGGCCGCGGCCGACGAAGACATCCTCGAGCACGGCGTCGAAGCTGCCGTCCGCGAAGCGCTCGACGACCTCGCGGGCGTCGCCGATCACGACCTCCAGGTCGAGGGCGTCCAGATCGAGATGGGCACGAGCCGCCTCCACGACCTCAGCGCGCAACTCCACGCCGATGATGCGCGCGTCGGGCGCGAGGGCACGAGCGATGCGAGCGGCGCTGCCCCCGCCCAACCCGAGCAGCAGCACCGACCCCCGCCGCTCCAGCGGCAGCGCGAGCAGCCCGCAGGCGAGCGCATCCCACACCGAGCCGGTCGCGATACGGCCGGGCTGGTACGTCGACGCGAAGGTGTCGTCGACCCTCAGCACGCGTTCGGCGCCCTGCCGCACCACCCGGACCCCTCGCCGTCCCACGGTCTCCTCCCGCGCCGGGTACACTCCCGCGATGATGGGGAGCCTGTTTCCCGACGAGCCCTCGGCGGAAGCGGAGAGCATCGCCCGTGTGGCGCTTCCCCTTCCGATCGATCAGCTCTTCGACTACGTCGTTCCGCCCGAGATCGCAAGCGAGGTCGAGCCGGGCCGTCGGGTCCGGGC
>JAJDAR010000070.1 GCA_029261775.1 Deltaproteobacteria bacterium
GCGAAGCGCCCCATCATCATCGCCGGCAACGGAACGATCCGAAAACGCGCGAGCAGACAGCTGCGCCTGTTCTGCGAGCTCACGGGGATCGGGGTCGTGAGCACCTTCATGGCCAAGGGCTGCGTCGACATGGATGCGGACTACTGCCTCTTCACGATCGGCCTGGGCGCCAGAGACGTCGTTTCCCGCGCCGTCGATTCGGCAGATCTCGTCATCACGCTGGGCTACGACATGGTGGAATATCCGCCGCGCTTGTGGAATCCGGACCATGGCAAGGACATTGTGCACATTGACTTTCTGCCGGCCGAGATCGACGCCTGCTACCACCCCGAGGTCGAGGTGGTTGGCGACCTCGCCCACACTCTCTGGATGTTGAACGAGCGTCTGGGCGACGACGGCCTTCGTCGCTATGACTTCTCCGGGCAGGCGGACGTGCGTCGCGAGCTGCAGGAGGAGTTTTCCACCTGCCGTGACGACGATACCGAGGGCACGATCCGACCACAGAAGGTCCTCTGGGACGCCCGTCAGGTCCTCGGCCCGCAGGACATCGTGCTGTCCGACGTCGGAGCGCACAAGATGTGGATCGCTCGTCACTACCACTGCGAGGAGCCGAACACCTGCCTCATCTCGAACGGTTTCTGTTCGATGGGCTTTGCCCTGCCGGGAGCGATCGGTGCGAAGAAGGTCTTCCCCGACCGGAAGGTCCTGGCGATCTGCGGCGACGGCGGCTTCCTGATGAACGTCCAGGAGATGGAAACCGCCCGGCGCATCGGGACGAACATCGTGGTGATGGTCTGGGAAGACCACGAGTACGGCCTGATCGCGTGGAAGCAGCAGACCGAGTTCGGCAAGCACACCGACCTGGGCTTCCGGAACCCGGACTTCATGAAGCTCGCGGAATCCTTCGACTGGGCCGGCTATCACTGCGAGGACTCGCGCGAGCTGCGCGGCGTGCTCGAGCAGGCCTTCGCCGAGGACCGACCCGCGCTGGTCGTCGTTCCGATCGACTACCGGGAGAACCCTCTGCTCACCGAGCGGCTGGGCCAGATCGAGCTGGCGCTCTAGATTCGACCGGGCCAACCCGGTCTTCCCATCCGCAGGACCGTTCTGCGTCGCGCCGTCGTTCCTGGCCCACCGCACGAGGAGACCCCGTGCTGAGAGAATCCTATCCCTGCTACCTGGCGAACGAGGCGGTGCAGCCGAACCTCGATCTCGAGGTGACGGACAAGTACAGCGGCGAGGTCGCGACCCGCGTGCCCCTCGTCGGGGAGGCCGAGATCGACCGGGCCATCGCGGCTGCGGCAGCTGCGGCGGAGCCGATGGCGCGCATGCCGGCCCACGCACGCCAGTCCGTGCTGCAGCACTGCGTCGACCGCTTCCAGGAGCGCGCCGAGGAGCTGGCGCAGGCGCTCTGCGTCGAGGCCGGCAAGCCGATCAAGGACAGCCGGGGCGAGGTGACGCGCCTGGTCGACACCTTCCGCATCGCCGCGGAGGAGAGCGTGCGGATTCGCGGCGAGGTGCTGCCGCTGGACATCAGCCCCCGGGCAGAGGGCTACCGCGGTCAGTGGAAGCGCGTTCCGATCGGGCCCTGCTCCTTCATCTCGCCCTTCAACTTCCCGCTCAACCTGGCGGCCCACAAGGTGGCGCCGGCGCTCGCCGTGGGCTGCCCCTTCGTCCTCAAGCCGGCCAGCTTGACGCCGATCGGCGCGATCCTGATCGGCGAGGTCCTGGCCGAGACCGATCTTCCGCCGGGCGCCTTCTCCATCCTTCCGTGCCGTCGTGACGGTGCCGAGCTCTTCACCACCGATGAGCGGCTCAAGCTCCTCTCCTTCACGGGCTCGCCCGGTGTGGGCTGGGACCTGAAGGCAAGAGCGGGAAAGAAGCCGGTCGTGCTCGAGCTCGGGGGCAATGCCGCCGTGATCATCGATGCCGATGCGGACGTCGAGGACGCCGTGGACCGGGTCGTGTTCGGGGCCTTCTACCAGAGCGGCCAGAGCTGCATCGGCGTGCAGAGGATTCTCGTGCACGAGGACGTCTACGAGGCGTTCCGGGAGCGCCTCGTCGGACGCACCGAGAGCCTGGTCTCCGGTGATCCGAAGGACGAGAACACCTTCATCGGACCCATGATCTCCGAGAAGGAGGCCAAGCGGCTGCACGGTTGGATCGAGTCGGCCGTGGCAGCGGGTGCGAAGCTCCTCTGCGGAGGTCATCGCGAAGGCGCCATGCTCGAGGCGACGCTCCTCGAGGACGTGCCCAGGGGTGAGGACGTCGAGCGCCAGGAAGCCTTCGGGCCGGTCGCGCTGTTGTCCCGCTTTCGCGACTTCGACGAGGCGCTGGCGCAGGTCAACGACTCCGCTTTCGGCCTGCAGGCCGGCATCTTCACGCGCGACGTCTACAAGATCGAGAAGGCCTGGGACCGCCTCGAGGTCGGGGGCGTGGTGATAGGCGACGTCCCGTCCTGGCGGGTGGATCACATGCCCTACGGCGGTGTCAAGGACAGCGGGCTAGGCCGAGAAGGCATCCGATTCGCGATCGAGGACATGACCGAGATCCGACTGCTCGTGCTGCGGACCCCGCCAAACGGCTGAGCACTGGCCCCGCGGCGCACCATAACGCCGCAGCTGTCCCTTCGGGTCGCGCGCCTGGGGTTGGAGTGCCTGCTTGCGCGTTCGCTGCCTGCGCCCGTGACGGCGGGGGGACGATCGGGCCGAAGCCTTGACACATCCTGTGACGAAACAGGTACACTTCCTCGAAGCCGTGGGACATGCAGTCGCCGAAACGCGCGATGGGCGCATTCGAGGCCGGGACGGAGAGGGGGTGCTCTCGTTTCACGGCATTCCTTTCGCGGCCCCCCCGGAAGGGGAGTTGCGCTTCCTGCCGCCACGTCCCCCGGAGCCCTGGGCCGGGGAACGCGATGCGACCCGCGCCGGCCCCTCGGCTCCCCAGTTCTCGGTGCCGGTCTTCTCCTGGATCAACGCTGCGGGTCGCGAGATCGGCTCCGACTGCCTCTCGCTGAACGTCTGGACCCCGGCGCTCGACGGCGGCCGCCGCGCGGTCCTGGTCTGGATCCACGGCGGCGCCTTCCTCGTGGGATCGGGCGCGACGCCCGTCTACGACGGCGCAGACCTGGCCCAGCGCGGCGACGTCGTGGTGGTCACCATCAACTATCGCCTCGGCGCGATGGGCTTCGCCCACCTCGGCCTGATCCCGAAGCTCGCCGAGCGCGGCTTCGAGGGCGCGACCAACCTCGGCCTGCGCGACCAGATCGCCGCGCTCGACTGGGTCCACGAGAACATCGACCGCTTCGGGGGCGACGCCGGCAACGTCACGATCTTTGGCCAGTCGGCGGGCGGGATGAGCGTCGGCGCCCTGCTCGGATCGCCCCGCGCGCGCAAGCGGATCCACCGCGCGATCTGCCAGAGCGGCGCAGCCGACCACGTGCAACCCCTCGAAGAGGGGCAGGCCGTCGCCGACCGGTTTCTCCACGGCCTCGGCCTCTCGGATCCGAGCCCGAGAGAGCTCGGCGAGCTTCCTCTCGACTGGGTGCTGACCGTGCAGCGTGACCTGATGACCGCCCATGCGGATTCGCGCAACCTGATGGTGTTGCTCCCGAGCGTCGACGGCGAGATCATTCCGCGCCAACCCCTCGACGCCCTGCGAGACGGCGAGGCCGCCCACATCCCCATCATGTCCGGTGCCACGGTCGAGGAGTGGAAGCTCTTCCGCATGATGGACCAGGGACTCGGCCGTTTCGGACAGGCCGATCTCGTCGAGCGCTTCGGCGAGGTGGTCCGCGGGTTTCCCGAAGCGCCACGCGCCGACGTCGCGGCGCGTCGCTTTCTCGAGGCGCTCGGCGAACGCTCCGCGGCCCGCTCGCCGATCGAGACCTGGAGCGCCTTCCAATCCGCGCGGATCTTCCACCACCCCTCGCACCGTCTGGCCGAGGCGCAGCATCAGGGCGGTGGCGAGGCCTATCACTACTTCTTCACGTGGCGTGCGCCCGCGCTGCGGCGAACCCTGGGCTCCTGCCACGCGATCGAGATCCCCTTCGTCTTCGGTTCGACGAACCACCCGGTCGCACGGCCGTTGACCGGCTTCTCGGGCCGGGCGCAGAAGCTCTCGCGGCGGATGCAGCACGCCTGGATCCGCTTCGCCCGCAACGGTCGCCCCGGTCACGAGCGGCTGCCCGCGTGGCCCGCCTACGCTCCGCAGGACCGCTCGACGATGATGTTCGGCCGCGACTGCAGCCTCGAAGAGCGACCCTTCGAGGCAGAGCGGACGCTGCTCGACCAGTGGCTCGGCGACTCCCCGGTGCGCGGTCAGTTCGAAGCCGGCCGGCTTCCGAACCGCCAGACTCCGCCGACTGTCGCGGCGATCGAGGCCACCCCCCCGGCCTGATCCGTCCCTCGCCGGCACGCCGGCAAGGCCGGCAATACCGGATCAGGGCTCGAGCACGACCTTGATCGCGCCCGCCCCACGATCGCCCGCCACCTGGAAGGCCTCGGGTGCCGCGTCCAGGGGGAAGCGGTGCGTGATGAGCAGCTCGGCGATCTGCGGCTGCCGCGCCAGCAGCGAGGCGGCCACCTCGACGTCCCGCACGGCGCCGACCGCACCGTAGAGCGAGCTGGGGATCACCCGGATCTCCTTGAGGCAGAGCGGGAACGCGGGCAGCGAGAGCTTGCCGTCCCAGTAGGAGGCGACGATCGACATCGTGCCGCCCGGTCGACACGCCTCGACGGCGGTCTGGGCGGCACTCTCGCTTCCGGCCGCCTCCACCACCAGGTCGTAGCTGCCCTCGGGCTCGCCACAGCCGAGCCGCTCGGCGACCTGCCGCTGGTGGTCGTGACGGGCGACCACGTCGACGTGGGCGCCTGCCGCACGCGCGACGACCGCCGCGCACAGACCGATCGTTCCCGCTCCCACGATCAGCACGCGCTGGTCACCGCGCAGTCCCGCGATCCGCAGCCCGTGGACCACCACCGCAAGCGGCTCGACCAGGCTCGCGTCCCGCGGATCGATGCCCTTCGCGAGCGGCACCAGCGAGCGCGGATCGATCCACAGCTCGTCCGCCATGCCGCCCTCGCGCATCACGCCGTGGATGATCGTCGGCCCCTTCACACAGAGCTGGATATCGCCCGCCAGACAGGCGGGGCAGGCGAGGCAGGGCGTCAGCGGCTCGACGGCGACGGGGGTGCCGTCTTCTGCGATCCCGGCGATCTCGTGCCCCAGGGTGACGGGCAAGGCGGATCCACCCTCGACCATGTGCAGGTCGGAGCCGCAGATGCCGGCCGCGCGCACCTGCACCCGGACGCCCTCGGCCCGAGAGGGCTCCACCTCGACGACCTGCACCTTGCCTGCCAGGCAACGGACTGCGCGCATGCGACTGACCTCTACGCGGGGACCGGCCGACGATAGCGCCTCGTGCGTACCGCCCGGACCCCGCCTGCCCTAGGATGGCCGCCCACTCGCTCGCCAGCGAGCGCCGGAGGGACCAGGAGTGGCGAACGAGACGTCTGGGACCGCCCTGTTCGACTGCACGGGCAAGGTGGCCCTGGTGACCGGCGGCACCCGGGGGCTGGGTCGGGCGATGGCTCACGGCCTCGCACAGGCGGGCGCGTCCGTCGCGGTGAACGGTCGCAAGCCCGAAGCCTGCGAGCAGGCGGCGCAGGAGATCGCGAGGGAGACCGGCGCCGAAACGATGGCGGCTGTCGGTCACATGGGCGACTGGGAGGGCCTCGAGCCGATGCTCGATCGGGTGCTCGAACGCTTCGGCCGGATCGACGTCCTGGTCAACAACGCGGGCATCAACCCCACACCCATGCCCGTCGCCGAGATGACCGAGGCCTACTTCGACAAGCTCTGGTCGGTGAACGTGAAGGGACCGTTGCGGCTCTCCGGCCTGGCCGCCCCCAGGATGCGCGAGACCGGCGGCGGCAGCATCATCCAGGTGACCACCGTCGGTGCCTACATCGGCGGGGCCGGCATGGCCGCCTACACCTCCGGCAAGGCGGCCCTGCGCAACCTGACGAAGGTGATGGCCCAGGAGTGGGCCGACTGGGGCGTGCGCGTCAACGCCATCGCCCCGGGCTCCTTCATGACGGACATGATGCGGGGCACCGAGTCGATCCCGGGCTTCCTGGAGGGCGCGGCGAGCCTGAGCTTCCAGAACCGGATCGCGGCACCCGAGGAGATCATCGGCACCGCGCTCTACCTGGCATCCGATGCCTCGAGCTTCACGACGGGCACGGTGATCGCGGTGACCGGCGGCGTCTCCTAGACGCCGGGAAGCCCGGACTCCAGCAGTCGCATGGCGACCGCCGCGTGGAAGGCGGTGCCGTACACCATGCCCTCCTCGTCCATCATCATGCGGTTCGAGTGGCACGGTGCGGGCGGGCCCTCCCCCGTCGGTCGCACACCGAGGAAGGCCATCGCGCCCGGCACCCGGTGCAGGACGTACGAGAAGTCCTCGGCGCCCATGACCGGCACGGGCATCTCGATCGCCTTGCCGCGGCCGAGCAGCTCGTCGCCCACGTCGAGCGCCAGTCGAGCCGCCGCCGGGTGGTTCTCGGTGACCGGGTAGCCCGGCTCGATCTCGACCCGCGCCCGGGTCTCGTGAGCCTGGGCGACGTGGTCGGCGATGCGCAGGATGCCTTCCTGCGCCTTCTCGCGCGAGCGCTCGGAGAGCGCCCGCAGCGTGCCGACCAGCTCGGCGCTCTCGGGGATCACGTTGCTGGTCGTGCCGGCCGTGATGCGGGCGATGGTGAGGACGACCGGGTCGAGCGCCGGCACCCGGCGGGTCACGAAGCTCTGGAGCGCCTGGACGATCTCGCAGGCGACCGGGATCGGGTCGACGCAGTCGTGGGGCATCGAAGCATGGCCGCCGCGCCCTTCGACCACGATCCGGAACACGTCGGCGGAGGCGAGCAGCGCGCCGCTCCGTGTGCCGATCGTGCCCGGAGGCAGGAGCGGCGTCACGTGAAGAGCAAATGCTGCATCGCAGCC
>JAJDAR010000071.1 GCA_029261775.1 Deltaproteobacteria bacterium
CACGCGGCTGCTCGCCCTCGACATCGAAGAAGCCTCGGCCAAGGTCCGCAGCGGCGCACCGCAGGACGACGAGGAGGACCTGACGTACCCGGTCTGGGCCGGTGTGATCCCACTCCGTCTCGAGGCAGGCCTGCCCCTCGACGATCCCACTCATCCGGCGAGCCTGCCGGCGCCCGCCTACGTGAAGGGTTACCGTCGCGGGTCCATCCCAGCGCCGGAGTAGCGCCGAAGCATGCGGATCGGAGTGGTCAGCGACACTCACAACAACCTGCGCAACGTGGCTCGCATCGTCGAGCTGTTCAACGCCGCAGGGGTCGAGCGGGTGATCCACACCGGGGACATCACCCAGGCCAAGACGCTGCACGCGTTCCGATCGCTCGAGGCCCCCCTTGCGGGGGTCTTCGGCAACAACGACCAGGAGCGCCGGCCCCTCGAGGCGGCCTGTGCGGAGCTCGGCTTCTTCTTCGTCGACCCGCCGTTGCGACTGCACCTGGCAGATCGCGAGATCGTGGTCGTCCACGACCCTCTCGACCTCGACGGGCTCGCGGTCGAGCCGGGTGCCCTGCTCCTCCACGGTCACACGCATCGCACGACCCGTGAATGGCAGCAGGGAGGTCAGCTTGCCTTCAATCCCGGCGAATGTGCTGGCATGATGCCGGGCCTGAACACGATCGGTGTGGTCGATGCCGTCCAACTCGACGTCGAGCTGCTGAAGTTCTAGGGCACACTGTGTCCGCAATCCGAGACGACGCACCCCGGAGGACCCGATGAGCGACGAAGCCGGCCTGGCCCTGATCGATCTCGAGCCAGCTCGTACCCGTTTCCTCGAGGACTGCCTCGCCGGGTTGCGTGCACCGACCAAGACGCTGCCGTGCAAGTACTTCTACGACCAGCGCGGGTCCGAGCTCTTCGACGCCATCTGCGAGCTACCCGAGTACTACCCGACCCGGACGGAGCTGCAGATCATGGAGCGGCATGGCGACGAGATGGCGGGCGTGCTGGGCGACCATTGTCGCGTCGTCGAGTACGGCAGCGGGTCGAGCGCCAAGACCCGGCTGCTGCTCGATCGGCTCGAGAAGCCGAGCGCCTACGTGCCTCTCGACATCTCCCGCGACCACCTGCTGGCCAGTGCAGCGGCCCTCGCCAGGGACTACCCGCAGCTCGAGATCCAGCCGGTCTGTGCCGACTTCACCCAGCCCTTCCACCTCCCGAAGCCCACCCGGACCCCGCGCCGGACGGCGGTCTACTTCCCCGGCTCCACGATCGGGAACTTCGAGCCCCGAGAGGCAGTTCGGCTGCTGCAGGTCGCGCATCGCACCATCGGTACCGATGGCATGCTGCTGATCGGCGTGGACCTGGTGAAGGACGCGGCGATCCTGGAGCGGGCCTACGACGATTCGGCAGGGGTCACGGCCGACTTCAACTTGAACCTCCTGGAGCGCATGAACGCCGAGCTCGACGCAGACTTCGACCTCGCTTCGTTCCGGCACCGCGCGACCTGGAGACCCGGCCCGTCGCGCATCGAGATGCACCTGGTGAGCCTGCGGGACCAGACAGTGACCCTCGGAGGGGAGCGCATCGACTTCGCTGGAGGCGAGAGCATCTGCACCGAGCACTCGCACAAGTACACCCTCGGCTCGTTCGCCGAGCTGGGCGCCGAAGCCGGCCTCCTCGTCGAGGAGGTCTGGATGGATCCGGACCGGCTCTTCAGCGTGCAGGCGCTTCGCGCGACGTGAGACCCGCCCGGTGAGTCGGCGGGCATCGGGAGGGGAAGGTCGAGGCGGGGCAGGCGACGCGGAGACGTCCTCGCTCTACTTCGCCTACGGATCCAATCTCACCGTCGCGCGCATGACCGAGCGCGTCCCGGGCGCCCGCCTCGCGACGGTGGCGCGCCTTCCCGATCACGAAGTCGTGTGTGACAAGGCGGGAGCGGACGGCTCGGCCAAGGCGAACCTGAAGCCTCGGGTGGGCGGTGAGGTGTGGGGCGTCGTGTACCGGCTCGACGTCGACGGGCTCGACCGGCTCGATCCCTTCGAGGGCGGCTACTTCCGCTTCCCGGTCGGCCTCGAGGCCCGCGACGGCGCGGCGCTCCGCGCCGTCACCTACCGATCCGACCGCATCGCGGACGATCCGCGGCCCTTCGACTGGTACCTCGAGCTGATCGTCGAGGGCGCGCAGGCCCACGACCTGCCGGCGGACTACGTTGCGCGACTGGCCGCCTGGCCCTGCCGACCCGACCCCCGTCGCAGCGGCGACCCGGGCGCGCGGTAGGATACGGCCCTCCGAGGAGTCCCCGTGAGCTGGAAGCCCGAAATCGATGGAATCGAGGAACGCCGGCAGCGCGCGCAGGAGCTGGGCGGCCCCGAGGCGGTGCAGGCGCAGCACGAGCGCGGCCGCTGGACGATCCGTGAGCGCATCGGGCGGATGGTCGATCCGGGCAGCTTCCGCGAGGAGGGTCCGATCGCCGGATACGGCGAGACGGACGAGGACGGACGGCTGCGCTCCTTCCAGCCGGCCAACTATGTGCTCGGGGTCGGACAGGTCCGCGGGCGACCGGTGGTGATCGGCGGCGAGGACTTCACGCAGCGCGGAGGCTCGCCCTCTCCCGCCGGCCTGCGCAAGAGCGTCTACTCCGAGACCCTGGCGGTGCGCTACCGGCTGCCGCTCGTGCGCTTCCTCGAGGGCGGCGGCGGGAGCGTCACCGGGAGCACCGGCAAGCAGGCTGCGCGCCCGATGGGCGATGCCGTCTTCTCCCCCCCGCGCTTCCGCTCGATCATGGAGGCGATGGCCACCGCCCCGGTCGTGTCGGCGGCCGTCGGCGCCGTGGCAGGATTTCCTGCCGCGCGGTTGGTCGCCTCCCACTTCTCCGTGATGACGCGGGACACGGCACAGATCCTGATCGGCGGCCCGGCCCTCGTCGAGCGCGCCACCGGGGAGAAGCTGACGAAGGACGAGCTCGGCGGCGCGAAGGTCCACGCCCGCAGCGGCGTGGTCGACAACGTCGTGGCCGACGAGGAGGCCGCCTGCGAAGCGATCGCCGATTTCCTCTCCTACCTGCCGACCCACGTCTGGGACCTGCCTCCGGTGGGAGCCCTCGAGGACGACCCGGGGCGCACCGAGGACGGCCTTCTAGACCTGATCCCGCGCGAGCGACGACGGGTCTACAAGAGCCGCAAGCTGATCGAGTGGGTCGTCGATCGCGGCAGCTTCTTCGAGATGACGCCCGGCTTCGGCCGCTCCCAGGTGACCGGCCTCGCACGCCTCGCCGGCCGCCCCGTCGGCGTCTGGGCCAACGATCCCAGATTCTACGCGGGTGCGATGACCGCCGATGCCGCCCAGAAGGTTCGCCGCTTCGTCGACTTCTGCGACACCTTCCACCTTCCGATCGTCGCCTTCGTCGACGAGCCCGGCTTCATGATCGGATCGGAGGCCGAGCGCGCCGGGACCATCCGCTACGGCGCCGCCGCGATCTTCGCGATGCAGCAGGCCTCGGTCCCGGTGGCCTCGGTGATCGTACGCAAGGCGTACGGGGTCGCGGCCGCGGCTCATTTCGGTCCGGAGGGAACCGTCTTCGCGTGGCCGTCGGCGGAGAGTGGTGCGCTCCCGATCGAGGGCGGGGTGGCGGTCGCATTCCGCCGCGAGATCGCAGCGGCCGAGGATCCGTTGGCGCGCCGGGCCGAGCTCGAGGAGCGTTTCGCTCAGCGCCGTGACCCCTTCGCGCGGGCCGAGAACTTCGGGGTCAACGATCTGCTCGATCCCCGCGAGACCCGGCCGGCGCTGTGCCAATGGCTGGATCTCTGTGCGCCACTCCTGGACAGCCTGCGAGGGCCGCGGCGCTACGCCATCCGACCCTGAGGACGCGCTCCTAACGCTGCGGCGAGGCGGGGGGCGTCGAAGACGTGGCGTCGGCGCCGGTCGGGGGGACGCGAGGCTCCGCCGTCTCCGCAGCGGCTGGCGTCTTGCGCCCGGCCGTCGGAGCAGCTCCGGGCGCGGGTTCTGCCTTGCCGGGCGCGTCATCGCTTCCCGCTGCGGCCGCGTCGGTCGCATCTCCGGTCTCGTCGGGGTCGGGCGCTTCGCTGGCGGCCAGCGCTGCCGGAGCCATCACCCGCTCGGGAACGAGCTTGTCGAGCCAGCCCTCGGTTTCGAGCGGCAGGCCGTTGGCGAGCCAGCCGCGGTCGTTCCACATCAGACGGGTGCGCAGTGCGTCGCGGTCGCGCGCGATCTGACCTTCCGCCAGCCACGCTTCGAGACGCTCGGGGTGATCGACCAGCAGCGTTTCGGCCAAGGACCTGGGGAAACGCAGCTCGAGATCGCCGTGCACGGCGGATTCGGGCGGGGTCGTCATGCCCGGCACGCTGGCCGGCGCCACGAGTCGAAGCTCGCCGGCGAGCAGGAAAGGCCCGTCGGCCAGTCGGCCCTCGAGCTGCTCGATGTGCCACTCGGGCAGGAAGCCGAGCTCGGCGGCGGCGCTGGAGGGCTCCTCTCCGACGGCAGGATCCCGCGGCCAGGACGCATCGAGGCGAACGCCCGTCAGCGCCAGATCGTTCCAGAGGCTGCTCGCCGCCGTACCGACCCAGCGCAGGGCCTCGCGGTCGGATTCGGACTTCCACGCCGCCCCGCTGATCTGCAGGCGCAGCTTCTCGCCCGCGTCTCCGTCCGGTCGCAGCTCGAGGCTCAGGTCGGCGAGCGCGTGCTCGCTGTGCGCGCGCGCGGGTCCGGGGGCGAGGCTGGTCTCCCAACGAGCGCTCCAGCGTTCGGCCTCGAAATCGAGCTCCGGGCCGGCGAGCTGCAGGCCGCCGAAGTCGAGCTGCAGGACGACCTGGCCGTCACGGACCTGCACGTCGCCGCGCAGCCCCTCGAAGCGGCCGACCCATCGCGGCGTGGCGCCCGGGGCGACGTCTCGCGGGCGCAGCGGTGCCGCCTGCATGGTCACGGGCCCACCGGCTTCGCCGGATGCACGCACGGCCACCCGCGCGCGCATCGAGGGAAGTCGACCGAAGGCGGCGGAGAGCTCGGAGTGGGCCTCCTGGTCGAGGACGACGGAGGCATCGACATAGGCGACGATCGGCGAGCCCTGGGCGCCGCCCTCGAGCCAGCGGAACAGGCTGAGGGGACCGTGCTCGATCGTCTGATCGACCAGGAACCCCACGCGCTGGCGGACGTCCTCGCGGCCCGCCCAGCGGAGCGGTGCCTGGAAGACGGCGCCGGCCGGGCCGCGCAGCTCGAAGCGGGTTTCGGCCTCCGAACGCAGCCAGCCGCGATCGAAGCGACTGGACAAGACGCGCAGGTCGGGACGCGCCTCCAGGCGAGCCACCCACTGCTGGTGAGCGGACTCGACCTCGAAGCTGATCCATCCGGCGAAGGCCCCGAGCACGAGGCCCAGGACCAGCACGAAACCGACGATCTTCTTCATCGAAGGGACACCCTCGCGGAAGAGCATCGACCCACCCAGGGCCCGGCTTGAGCCCGGCGGCCCGCGGACCCACAGGGGCGTGACTCGGGTCACGGTCCCCGGACGGCGCGCCATGGCCGCCGTCTGGGGCGCCCTCTGGGGCGCCCTGAACAGGAGCCCTAGGGGAGGGAGACCACCTCACCCGCGTGCAGGAACCAGAGCTCGAAGCGCGGCGAGTACGGCAGGCCCAGCGCCTGCTGGACGGCGCGGGTGTAGATGCGGCCCTGCTCCGCATAGCCGCTCGCCCGCTCCCCGAGGGCCCGGGCACCTGCGACCCGGTCCGTCTTGTAGTCGACGACGACGACCCGCTCGTCTTCTGCGCTGCGGTAGAGGAGATCGATGGCGCCCGCGACGAAGCCGACCGGCTCGTCCTCGCCCACCTCTGGAACCAGGAGCAGCGGAACCTCCCGGCCGATCACGCGACCGGCCAGGCCCCGGAGTCGGGCGGGAAGCTCCGAGGCAAAGAATCGATCGCGGAGCGCGGTCGCCTGGGTTGCGGCGCGGCTGCCCACCTCCGAGGCCTCGAGGACCTCTCGCACCGTGGCCTGCCACGTAGAGAGGGGTGCGTCGAGCGGGAGCTCCTCGAGCGCTCGATGGAAGGCCGTGCCGAGCGCCATCGCATCGTCCCGGTCGAGCCAGTCGTCCTCGGTCTCTCCTTCGGGCTCGTGCACGAAGGGTGGAGGCCCGGAGTGGGTTCCGGACGCCGTGCCGTGGAAGGGCCGCGCCATGCGCACCTCCGCCTCGCGTCGCAGCACCGCCAGCCGGCGCTCCTGGACCACGACTCCAGCGGGCTCCGGCGCATCTCCAGCCAACTCCGAGGCCGGTCGCCGCGCGGGCAGCGACTCGAGCGCAGAGAAGCGCCAGGGCACCCCGGCCTCATCCCTCTGGCTCGACGCGCCGGCGGCCTTTGCAGCCAGCATCCAGCCCGCCAGATCCGTCGGATGATCGAGGCGGGCGGTCAACAGATCGACGTGGGTGCGCGGCCGGCTGATGGTCTTCTCCGGGCGTCGACCGCTCACGACCAGCCGTTGCTTCGCACGGGTCGCGGCGACGTACAGCAGCCGGATCCGCTCCCGGTCCTCCAGCGCGTCGCGATCCTCGTCGGCCGTCAGCATGCCCGGGCTCGCCGCGCCGAACAGGATCAGCTCCTGGCGGTCGGGACCGCGCACGAGCGCGGTGCGGCGCGCGTCGTTGCGACCGCTGCCCTTGTGGGTCTGGAGCAGGTAGACGTGGTCGAAGCCCAGGCCCTTGGCCTTGTGCACCGTCAGCACGTGGACGGCAGCGTCGCCGAAAGCACGGGGGCGACCCTCGCGATGCTCCCGCTCGGGCCCTCCCGCCCTGCGCAGGAAGGAGAGCACGGCGGCCGCGGAGCCGCCGGTGCTCTCGAGGGCCGAGGCCAGATCCCGGAAGACCCGATCCAGGCTGGCCAGCCGGTGAGCGCCGAGATGCCGCGCCGATTCGCTGGCCTCGAGACCGATCGCCGAGCGCAGCGCCTCGATGAAGTCGTCGACGGGCCCTTCCTCGGCCAGCTGGCGCCACGGCCCCAGACGCCCGAGGAACCCGACCAGGTTCTCCTCCCATCCCTCGACCCGCGACAGGCCGGGCACCTGGGACTCGACCTCGGGGGCTCGGAGCTCCGCGCCGACCTGGCGCACGTCGGCAGCCAGGGCCCGCAGCTCCGGGGAGTCCGGGCCGGTCAGCCGGCTCGCACGGGCGGGCAGCTGCCGGCGCCAGAGTGGCACGAACG
Organism: Deltaproteobacteria bacterium; assembly: GCA_029261775.1. Taxonomy (GTDB): domain Bacteria; phylum Myxococcota_A; class UBA9160; order UBA9160; family UBA6930. Next base: position 7,200 of record JAJDAR010000071.1, read on the forward strand.
CCGCGTCTGGAACGCCGACGAACGACGACCGGAGGGTCGCGACGAGGGCGAGCGCGTCGTTCGGGTCGAGGATGCATCGCACCCAGGCCAGGGCGTCGATCACCTCGCGCCGTCGGCCGTGCTGCTCCTCGCGCTCGACGACGAACGGAATCCCCGCCTCGCGCAGCGCTCCCAGGTAGACGTCGAAGTCCCCGGACGACCGGAGCAACAGCGCGACCGAGCCGAGCGCCACGCCCTCCCCGCGAAGCCGCTGCAGATCGGCGGCCACGGCCCGGGCTTCCAGCTCCGTCGCCTCGCGGAGCGGACGGCCCGGCGCCGGTCGACCCAGCTCGTCGAGCTGCCAGCTCACCCAGTGCTCGACCGGCTCACAGCCGGCCGGCAGCTCGACCGGCCCCGCCCCCTCGCGTGGGAGCAGGGGCTCGAAGGGAGGTTGGAGCCCGGCCTCGGGATGCATGATGGGCGCGACGATCCGCTCCACCTCCAGGAGGATCTCCGGCACCGAGCGGAAGTTCACGACGAGTGAGAGCACGCGCCCACCCTCGGTGCGCGCGCGGTCCACGAAGCCTTCGTAGGCCCGCAGGTCGGCGCCCCGCCAGCCGTAGATCGACTGCTTGGGATCGCCGACCAGGAACAGGCCGGGTCGCCCGGAACGCTCACCGGACAGGGCGAGGATCTCGATCAGCTCGCACTGCAGGGCGTCGGTGTCCTGGAACTCGTCGACCAGGATCTGGTCGATCGTGTCCTGCAGCTCCACGACCAGATCGGGTCGGGTCGCCAGCAGATCCCGCGCACCGCGAAGCAGCCCGCCGAAGGTCTCCACGCCCCGGGCCTGCAGCAGCCTGCGCGCATCGCGGACGAGCCGATGCAGGACGCGGCGCGCGGATTGCAGCAGCGGGAGATCGAGGTTCAACAGGTGGAGGACGACTCGGCGCACGCGCTCGGCCCGCTCGGCCAGCGCGCCCTCGTCCTCGCCGATCCCCGTCCGGCCTCCCTTCGAGAAGGCGCCCCGCGCCAGGTCGCGCAGCTTGGAAACCAGGTTCTTCGGCCAGAGCGGGACCAGCTCGGCCTGGATCGGCTCGAACCCCGCCGCGCCGGCCGCTCCGCCCTGCTCGAGGCACGCGAGGGTCGCCTCGATGGAAGCCACCGCTTGCATCTCGACGGCCGCCTTCGAGCCCTGGCGCAGTCGGCCCGCCTCCAGCTCGAGGAACGCGCGGCAAGCCGCCTGGGAGAGCGCCAGCAGCTCCGGCAAGGCGGACCCGGCCAGGGGATCGTCGGCCAGGTCGGCGGCGACCGCGCCCTCGCCGAGCAGGCTGAGCAGTGCCGACTCGATGTCGCGGGGCCCGAGACCCCGGTCGGCCAGCAGCGCGAAGTCCGGATCGAAGGGCTCGCCGAAGGCCTCGGGGAGGATCGCCTCCAGCACCTCACGGGCGACCTCCGCCTGTCCCTGACCGTCGGCATCGACCTCGAAGCGCGGGTGCAGGCCTGCATCCAAGGCGAAGCCCGCCAGCAGGCGGCGACAGAAGGCGTGGATGGTCCGCACACCGAGCTGATCGAGGGCGCCGACCAACGCCTCCGCCCGCGGGCCGCGGATCAGCGGAGGCGGCAGCAGGTCCTCGGCCAGACCCGGCGGATGCGCACCTTCGCGCAGCTCGAGCAGCGCGGCGCCCACGCGGGTGGCCATCTCGGCGGCCGCCGCCTCGGTGAAGGTGATCGCGACGACGCCGCGCAGGACACGTTCGGCGACCTGCTCCGCCGTGGGGGGATTGGCCGGAGCCGATTGTCGCAACCGCGTTTCCGCGCGCTCCCAGCCCGGGCCGAGGCTCCAGGCCACGACGCGTGCGACCAGCACGGCGGTCTTGCCGGTTCCCGCACCGGCCTCGAGAACGACCGGGGCTGCGAACTCACTCTGCGCCAGTCGACGGGCTTCGGCATCGCTCGCCCGGGCGCTCGGCTCCATGGGACCGGCTTCACTCATGCCTTCCGTCCCTGCAGCGCGATCACGTCGCGCGCGCGTTGGATCGTCGCGCTTCCGCCGGCGCCCACGAGCCACTCCCGGTGCCTGCGCCTCGCCCCGGTGTCACCCCGCACACAGGCCTCGGACAGCAAGCAGCTCTCGCAGGCCGCGTTCTCCTCGGCCAGGTTGCCGGCCAGCAGGCGCGGCGGGAAGGTCCCGGATGCCAGGCCGCGAAGCAGCGTGGCCGTCGCCTCGAGGAAGGCATCCCGAGCCTCCTCGTCACCCTGGGCCACGTCGACCTGCGCGTGGGCAGGCTCGATCCCGGGGCGGACGAACAGGAAACGACCGTCGACCTCACCGGGTGGGTGCGGAAGGGCTGCGTAGGCAGCAACCTGGAGGCGCTTGCCCGCGCGAAGCGCGCTGAGCAGGTGCTCGCGTCGCTTCTTCTCCTGCGCGGCATCGGAGACCGGCCTGCCCGTCTTGTAGTCGACGAGCCGGAGCCGACCGTCCACGGAGTCGACCCGATCGGCGCGAAAGCGCAGCAGCGCCTCCTCGTCGTCGGCTCCGCGCACCCGCAGCTCGGCCTCCAGCTCCGCGCCGACGACGGCGGGCAACCCCCCGCCTGCTCCCTCGAGCGAGACGATGCTCTCGAGGAAGGGCCGGGCCCGGCGCGCCAGGAAGCTCGCGAAGGCGGGCAGCAGGATACCCTCGCGCCGTGCGGCCTCGCGCGCAGCGCCGTGGAGCAGCGCATCGAGCTGCGCAGCCTCGGGCCAGGGCACGTCCGTGGGTGCCGTTGCCAAGGCAGCGTCGATGTTCACGCCGACCGGCGCGCCGGCGGCCCCGACGATCTGCTCCATCACCGCGTGGACGACGTTGCCCACCAGCAGCGGGCTGACGTCCGGCAGCGCTGCCAGCGCATCCGGAACCGGCTCCAGGCCGAGCTCGCGCTCGAGGAAGTGGCGCCACGGACAGTAGGCGAGGTTCTCGAGCCTGGTCACGAAGACGTCGCGGGCCCGACCCGGCTCGGGCCCGACGAAACCGAGATAGGGACCGGGCAACCCCCAGCGGTCGCCGCGTGCCTCCTGCTCGTCGAGAACGGCGGTACGGGCGCGCGCCTCCGGCGGCGGGAGCAGCGCCTCCAGGAGCCCCGAGTACGCGGCGTGCGCGCCGGCCAGCCCCGCACGGATCACGTGCTCGAAGCCGGGCCGCAACGGGCTGGCCGCAACCCACGGCGGAAGCGCCTCCCGCTCGGGCAGCGCCGGACGCGCGAGCACGATCCGGTCCACCAACGGCGAGCGCGGGCGCTCCTTGCCGTCGTCGTTCACCTCCTGCCACGAGAGGGTGATCCTCGGCGCCGCCGAGCAGAGCCAGGCGAACAGGTGCCGCTCCTCGGCGAAGCCGCGCAACTTGATGGGGATCTCGGGCAGCAGCGACTCGAGGCCCCGGCGCAGCCGATCCGGCAGCAGCGGATCGTCCACGATCGGCCGCGGGAACACGTCGCGGTTCAAGCCGATCAGGTGCAGCTCGTCGAAGGTGCGACCGCGCGCCTCCATGGCTCCCATGACCTGCACACCGGCGCCAGCGCCGCCGAGCGAATCGTCTCCCGCCCCGTCGAGCTCGCGCGACAGCAGCAGGCCGACCTCCTCGGCCGAGAGCAGGAACTCGGGCTCGATGTCGACCTCGAGCCGGGCCAGGGCCGCCTCGAAGAGATCGCGGCCGGCCGTCTCCCCGCGCCAGCCGAGCGGTCCCTCGACCAGCCGCTGGATCTGCGAGCGATGGGTCGCGAACGTGGCCTGCTTCGGCCGTTCCTCCAGCCAGCGCAGCGTGGCCACCGCGCTCTCGGCAGCCCAGGCCAGCGTCTCGCTCGAAACCCGGCGACGCTGGGGCCGACCCGGGCTTCGACGCCGAGGCAGCGCCTCCCCGACCTGCTCGGCTTCAGCCGCCTGCAGCGCCTCCCCGACCTGCCCGGCTTCAGCTGCCTGCAGCGCCTGCCCGGCTGCAGCCGTCTCAGCGTCCTGGCTCTCGTCCTCGGAGCCTTCCTCCTCCTCGGGCAGCCCACGCACCGAGGGCAGCGGGAGTCCGCGGGGCTCGACGCCGGCTCCCTCACGCTGCAGTCGCGGCACGTCCGCGAGCCGACCGAGACCGAGGCTGTGCAGACCCAGACGCAGGTCGGCCAGTCGCGAGCCCCCGAAGGGGTCGGCCGCGTCGAGCCACAGGTCGGCGGTGGCGTGCTTGCCCCGGCCCAGCAGATCGAGGAGCGCGCGAATCCTCCGCGTCGCCCGCGTCGGGAAGCCGCGGCCGGCGGAGAAGGGAATGCCCAGCCGGCCCAGCTGCGAGGAGAGGGCCAGCCGATAGCCGGCGAGATCGCGGGCGACCACACCGATCCGCTCCGGCGGCGTCCCGGCGTCGAGCGAGATGCGGATCTGCTCGGCGATGCCACGCACCTCGGCCGCAGCCCCGGCTGCCCGCTGCAAGCGGATCTCGGGCGGATCGGCCGGCCGCTCCTCGCGAGGCGGCTCCGGAACGCCCAGCCGGCCGCGCAGGCGCTCGGTGAACTCCCAGCCCGGCGCGATCGGTACGCGATCTCCGGGGAAGGCCGGATCGTCGGGCCCGGGCAGCCAGAGCTCGGCGGACAGCTCGCGCACGAGCGCACCGACCCACTCGGCCACGACACCGGTCGCATCGGCCAGACCGTGGATCAGGACGGCGCGCGAGGGCAGCGCGGCTTCGCCCTCCGCCTCCAGGATCTCCCGCGCCCGGACCAGCAGCGACGCTCGGGTTCGCCAGCCGCTTCGCTCGGCGTGTTGCTGGACGCGCAGGGCGACACGAACGAGCGCGCGCGCCCGCGCGGCCGGCCGGCCCTCGCCCTCGGCGAGTTGCTCGTCGACGGCGTCCGCGTGAGGTGGTTCGAAGCCCGCGTCGAGCAGATCGCGGACGACGCCGACGATCGCGCCCTCCCCGTCCTCGAGCGGAGCCAGCTCCTCCAGGAGGATGGCCTCCTCGCGCGCCGCCCGACGCACGAGGACCGGCAGGAGGGCCTCGGCGTCGCGCCACGGGCCGTCCTGGGAGACCACGCTGCGGGCAGCTCCGCTCAAGGTCTGGACCTCGACGCCCAGCCAGGCCGGCCGGCGCCGGACGAGGGCCGCGGCCACGTGTCGCCGCAGGCTGGTGGACGGGACGAGAATCCGCACCGGGCGGTCGAGACCGGCCATGGGATCGGTCTCGTCGAACAGCGACTCCACGCGGTCGAGCACGTCTCGCTCGGCCGCGAGCGCACCGCGTGCCGTGCGAACGTCGGGGGGCCCCTTCATCGACCGGAGCCTACCCCGACGGCGTGGCAGATGCGGTCACGATCACCGACGGTGGCGCAGCCGGCCCGGGGTCCCGGCGGGACCTGCCGCGTTCACTCAGGCCGGGTCGAGGCGGATCTCGAGGATCGCGCGATCCGCGTAGCGGCCGGACAGCCGGGACGTCAGCAGAGCCAGGCGCATCTGCCATCCATACTTGTCGATCACCGCGTCGAAGCCCCGTTCGACCTCGGACGGATCGTCGAGCTGCCGGCCCCGACCGTCCTGCCAGGGCCCCGTCACACGGCCGTCGACGCGGCACGCTGCGAGGCGAACCCGCGGATCGTTGCGCAGGCGCCGGACCTTGTACGACGTGCGATTGGTGTAGACGTACAAACGATCGTCGCTCGGGTCCGGCGCGATCCAGACCGGGGTCAGCACGGCCTCCCCATTGCGCCGGAAGGTCGCGAGGCTGACGTAGGACTCGGCTCTTATGGGCTTCACGGTCGCCTCCAGGCCAGCAGGCATCGCTGTGTCACGGTCGGCTCCAGGCCAGCAGGCGATCGCCGGAAAAGGTCCCGACCCAGACGACTCCGTCGTGCTCGAGGGCGACGCTGGCTGCGCCCCCGACCCGGGCGGGATCGTGCGAGATGAGTCGCTCGACCTCGAGCGAATCGGGGTCGATCTCGTCGACGAAGAAGGGCATGCCGCAG
>JAJDAR010000072.1 GCA_029261775.1 Deltaproteobacteria bacterium
CTGTACGTGGAACAACACGCCCCGGTGTCGGATGTTCGTGTTGAAACCCGTGAGCATCGATCGCGCCCCACCCCCCTGCCGGCGCCGAGTGTGGGAAACGGCGCCCCCCATTTCAAGCGGAGCCGACGCAGCGCGCCGGCCAACTCGGCGACCCGCAAGGGGCTTTTCACGTGGCCTGCCGGCTTCCTATCGGCTCGGGGACGGACCGGCTGAAGCGATGGGCCTTCACTCGAGCTGGCCCAGTGTAGGGAACCCCCCATGCACGAAAGCCCCCGGTGCGTCCGAGCCTGCGGGTGGGCAGGCGCGCGGACGCACCGGGGCGGGCGGCGGTCACCGCCAGGGGGAAGGAGCGACCCCGCCCGAGACCGCTCAGGCTCGTCGGCGGCGGCTCACCCGGGCGAGCCAGGCCCCGCCCATTGCCAGCCCGGCTGCCGTCCCCAGCTCGGGGACGCTGCCGGGCGTGGGCATCGCCAGCACGGCGAAGTCGCTGGCGTTGTCGCGGGTGTCGGTGAAGGGGGACAGGCGGGCGAGGCTGGAGCCGGCGGGTGCGTCGGCGGCAGGCGCGCCGAAGCCCGCAAAGAACTGACCCGGCCCGAAGCTGCCGTACCCGACCGCGTCCACCACGGAGCCCTGCCCATCGCGCAGGACGATCGAGTCGGGGCCGTTCTGGAAGTCGAAGTCGAGCAGCAGATCGGCCTGCAGCACCGAGCTTCCGCCCCCGGACAGCACGTCGGCCACCACGAACAGCCCGTCGGCGCCGATCGCACCGAGCAGGTCGAGGGTCGTCGTGATCGAGCCGTCGCTGCCGTTGACGCCCTCGAGTCGGTATCCCGCGAGAGAGTCGCCCGGCGTTCCGGAGATCTCGACGAACACCTCGCCGTCATCGCTGCCCACGGCGTCGTAGTACACCTCGGAGAGCAGCGGCAGGCCGCCGGCCGCCGCGGCGTTCAGCCAGGTCGCCCAGAGAAGGAGCCCGGCTGCAGCGCGGGAGGAGCTCCGGCGGCCGCGGCCGACGTGCTCACAGGGTCGAAGGATGGTCATGGAGTTGGTTCCTGTGGGAATCGGGGCGAGAGGAGGGACGGGACCCGGGCGGTCCACCAGCCGCCCGTCCAGGCGTCCAGCCCGGCGGCGAGCTCGTCGATGCGCAGCGCCAGGCGCCGGGTCTCCGGATCCGACGCCAGCGCCGGGCTCCACGCGGGCGGAGCACCCTCGGCCCCGGCGGACACATGCAGCGCCAGCTCGACGAGGACCCGGCGGCGCTCGAAGTAGAGCTGGTGGATCTCGTCGAGGATCTCGTCGCGAAGCTCGATCAGCTCCCTTGTCTCCTTCGAGACGTCGAGCTCCTCGGGGTGGAAGACGGTGTCGCCCAGGTCCCAGCGCAGCGACGCCACGACGTCGAAGTCTCGTGAGCGGCTCACGTCGCGATCCCGGAACAGCCGCGCCTCGCCGGAGCTGAACGTCTCGTCCAGGTCGAGATCCCGACGCCGGGCGCCCCCGTAGCCCGCGCGCAGCTCGACCTCCGGCAGCCAGCCGCGAACACGGACCCGCGTCGCGCGCCGGCGCAGCGAGCGGCTCTGGAGGTCCAGGGCGCGAAGCACCGCCCTCTGCAGCTCACGCGGCTCCGGCCCTCGAAGCGCGGCCACCCAGGCGAGGGGGACGGCGGCCGAAGGGGCGCCGGCCGCGGCCCTTCCCGCGGTGGCGCGCAGCCGCACGATGCCGCGCGCACCCGCGACCCAGAGCTCGTCGCCTCGCGCCACCAGCGCCGCCACGGCGGCAGAACCCTGACCGACGGCGACCGGCTCGAACGCCGCCGCCCCGTCGAGCACCCGGAAGGGACCCCGGTCGGTGGCGATCCAGACGGCGCCCGCAGCCCGCGCGAGCCGGGTGGCCTCGGTGCCGGGCGGCAGCCGCGGGGTCAGGCCCCGCAGGCCCCCGTCGTCGGTCGTGGCGAACAGCCGGTCGCGGGTCAGCACGAGAGGCGGAGCCCCGGCCGGCGACCCCGACAGCAGGTCGACGACGACCTGTCCCCGGCCGGGGAGACCGTGCTGCGAGGACGCGGCGACTCGAGGCCCATTCGGCCCGGTCTCGAGCCGAAGCGAATGGAGGTCTCCATCCACCACGAGCCACACCCGGTCGGGCGGCTGATAGGCGATGGCATTCACCTCGCCGGCGGGCGCGGCACCGTCGAGCCGCTGCCAACCGGTCTCCCCGCCCAGGTAGGCACCGCGAGCCGTGGCGACCAGCAGCGCCCCGCCCGGGCCGGGCGCAAGGCGGCGCACGTCGCGGGCGGCCCCGGGTGCGGGGGAGAGGTCTCGAGCCGTCGGACCGGCCAGCCGCTCCAGCCCTCGGTCGCTCGCCACCCACAAGCCGCCGGCGTCGTCGAAGAGCAGATCTCGAACCTCCAGCCCACGCAGCACGCGCCGCTCCCGCTCGTCGGGCCCGCGAAGCCAGACGGCGCGTCCGGTTCCGAACGCCACCCCCTGCCCATCCGGAGCGAGTGCGACGGCCGTCACGTCGCGCCGCTCCGAGACGGAGCTGACGGCGGGCTCTGCGGCCATCGACGGCCGGGCGCTTCCGGAAAGCAGGAGTCCGATCAAGAGCAGGCTGGAGACGGCCCGGTGAATCCGCATGCGCGCCACTGAGCAAGCCGCGTGCCGATGCCCACCCGCGCGTCGGCGCGGCAGAGCCGCTCCCGGGGCGACGGCTCGAGCCCGCGTGAACCCGGGTCCTGAACACCCCGTGAACGCAAGGTGGCCCGCTCCGAGCCGGCCGCCTTGACGGGAGGGGGCCTCTCCAGAAGAATCGCGCCATGCATCGTCGTGGGGTTGGGAGTGGGGGAGCGATCGCGACGGCCGCCCTGGGTCTCGCCTTCGCCGGCCTCGTCGCGGGCCTGCCGGCCTCCGCCGCGCGCGCCCAGGACGACGGCGCGCCGACGACCCCGCGGATCTATCGCTGGATCGACGAGAACGGCATCGCCCACTACACGACCGACCTCGGCCGCGTGCCCTCGGGCCTGCGTTCCCGTGCCGGGGCGCTCTCCTCGGAGCCGTCCGCCTCCACCTCGGCTGGCAGCTCCGATCTCTGGGCGTCGCGCGACCGTTCGGTCGTGCCGAGTGAAGACACCTGGTTCGAGGGCGGCGCGACGCCAGAGCCCGAACTCGACCCCGCCTCGCGGGCCGCGCTGGACGAGGAGCAGGCCGTTGCCGCCTTCGACCTCGATCTGCGCATCTCCGAGCTGGAGAGCGTGATCCGCGCGGACGAGGAGTCGCTGAAGACGATGATCAGCAACCCCGACTCCGGTGGGCCTCTCGCCTCGGCGGACAATGCCGAGTTCCGCAGCATTGCCATGCGTCTCCCCGAGCGACTCCGCGAGCTCACCGCGTTGCGCGACCAGCGTTCGGCCCTGAGCGGCGGGGAGCCGGAGTAGGCCCCCGGCCATGTCGGTCTTGGCGCTGGCCGGAGGGGTCGGGGCGGCGCGCTTCCTCCGCGGCGTGGTCCGGGCCGTTTCTCCGACCGACCTGACCGTCGTGGTCAACACCGGGGACGACCGCGAATTCTACGGCGTCCACGTCTCCCCCGATCTCGACATCGTCACGTATACCCTCGCCGGGCGCATCGATCGGCAGCGCGGCTACGGGCTGGAGGGGGACGGCTTCCGGGTCGTCGATGCGCTCGCCGAGCTCGGCCACGAGACCTGGTTCCGGTTGGGGGATCGCGACCTGGCGACGTCGCTGCACCGGACCCTTCGCCTGCGCGAGGGCGCCGGACTCACCGAGGTGACCCGCGAGGTGCGGCGGGCCCATGGCGTCGACGTCGAGATCCTTCCGATGTGCGAGGAGCTGGCGCCGACCTTCGTGCAGCTCTCGGCGGGCCGCCGCGTGCACTTCGAGGAGTACCTGGCGCGCGACGGTGCACCCGACGACGTGCAGGGCGTGGACCTGACGACGGCCGCCGCGGCCACGGCCGCGCCCGGCGTGCTCGATGCGATCGCCGGGGCCGACGCAATCCTGATCTGCCCGAGCAATCCGGTCGTCTCGATCGGACCGATCCTCCAGGTGCCCGGCGTGCGGGAGGCGCTCGAGGCGAGCCCCGCGCCCAAGGTCGGCATCTCCCCGATCATCGGCGGAGCCCCGGTCAAGGGCCCCGCCGACCGGCTGCTGCGCGGCATCGGCGTGGAGGTCTCGGCGCGCGGCGTCGCGGGCCTGTACGCGGGCCTGCTCGACGGCTGGGTGATCGACGAGCGGGACGCGGCCCAGCGGCAGGACGTCGAAGCGCTCGGCCTGCGTTGCGTCGTCACCGACACGTTGATGCGCTCCCCCGAGGTCGCGCACGCGCTGGCCGACACGGCGCTCGGGCTCGCGGCGGGGATCGGCGGCGCGCGATGATCGCGGCCCTCGTTCCTTTGAAGCGTCTGGACGCGGGCAAGTCGCGGCTGGCGGGGCTGCTGCCCCGGCCGACGATCGCGGAGCTGTCGCTCGCGATGCTCGGCGACGTGCTCGAGGCCCTGCAGGGAGTCCCCGCGCTCGAGGCCCGCGTGGTCGTGACGCCCGATCCCGAGGTCGGCCGCGCGGCCGAGGCGGCCGGCGCCGAGGCGATCGTGCGCCGCGACCCCGGCCTCAACGCCTCGCTCGACGAGGCCACGGCGCTTCTCGCAGCACGGGGCCTGGAGGATCTGCTGGTGATCCTGGGCGACGTCGCGGGGGCCGACGCGGCCGACCTGACGACACTCTTCGATGAACGCGAGGCCCTCGGGCGGCCGGCCGCGGTGCTCGCTCCGGCCCGGGATGGTGGCACGGCCGCGCTGCTACGCGCGCCGTACGACGCGATCCCCTCGCGCTTCGGCGCCGACAGCGCCCGCGCCCACGCGGAGGCGGCGCGCGCCGCCGGAGTGCCCTTCCGCTCGTGCCCCCTGCCCTCCCTCGCCGTCGATCTCGATCGGCCCGCCGACCTCGAGGCGCTGCTCCGCGGCGAAGGCCCGGCGCCGCGCACCCGGGCCCTGCTCGCGAGCCTCGACCTGGGCGAGCTGCTGCGGACCGAGGAGGCGACGTGAACGAGCTGCCGCGGACCGAGGAGGCGACGTGAACGAGCTGCCGCGGACCGAGGAGGCGACGTGAACGAGCTGCGATTCACCGCCCTGCCCGGCATCCCGATGGTCCAGCCCGGCGACGACCTGGCCGGGCTGCTCACGGAGGCTGCCGACCGCGCCGGGCTGGCGCTGCGCGGCGGTGTGCTGGTCGTCTGCCAGAAGATCGTCTCCAAGGCGGAGGGGCGCCTCGTCCACCTCGGCGACGTGACCCCGTCGCCCGCCGCCAAGGAGATCGCGGCCGATCACGGCAAGGATCCGCGGCTGATCGAGGTCGTCCTCGGCGAGACGCGGCGTATCGTGCGGCGCGGCCACGGCGTGCTGATCTGCGAGACCCACCACGGCTTCGTGTGCGCCAACGCCGGCGTCGACCAATCCAACACGCCCGACGACGAGGTCGTGATCCTGCTGCCGGTCGATCCCGACGCGTCGGCCCGGGGCCTGGTCGAGACCTTGACGGCCGCCGGTCACGGGCCACTCGGCGTCATCGTGTCGGACACCTTCGGCCGGCCGTGGCGCGACGGTCTGGTCGACACGGCGCTAGGGAGTGCCGGCATCGCCCCGATCGAGGACCTGCGGGGAACCGGGGATTTGCGCGGCCGCGAGCTCGTCGTGACGACCCCCGCCACCGTCGATGCCCTCGCAGCGGGAGCTGGACTGCTGATGGGCAAGGCCGCCGCCCACCCGGCGGTCTGGGCGCAGGGTGTCCCCCTCGTCGGCGACGGCAGCGTGACCGGCGATCTGCTGCGGGATCCCGGCACCGATCTGTTCCGCTAGCCGTCCGATCGCCGAGGCACCCTGTCTGCAGCGCCGCCGCTCAGCGTGCGAAGCAGACCACCGAGATGGCCACGGCCTCGTCCCGGCCACTGAGGTTCGCGTAGCTGTGCCGTTGGTCGCCGCGGAAGACCAGGGTGTCGCCGGCGCCCAGCTGCCAACGCTCGCCGGACGCGACGAGCTCGATCTCGCCGCGCTCGCAGGTGAGATACTCGCGGGTGCCAGGCCGGTGGGGATTGCCGGCCCAGCGCGCCTTGGGCTCGAGCTGCATGCGGGAGATCTGCAGACCGGGCAGCGGCTCGGGGAGCAGCGGGCGCAGCTGGCCGCCTGCGCGGGTGCGGCCCTTCACGGTGCCCGCCGGGAACAGCCGGCAGGCCGTGCGCGGGGCCCCGATCAGCTCTTCGATCGAGACCTGGAGCGCGTCGGCGACGCGGGTGAGGACCGACAGCGTGGGATTGGCCGAGCCCGACTCGAGGCTGGCCCAGGTGGGTCTGGGGATGCCGCACAGCGACGCGATGCGCTGCTGCGAGAGACCCCGCCCCTCCCGGAGCGAGCGGACGTTGTGGGCGAGGTTGGCTCTTGCATCATCCGACATGACGACACACTAGCAGCCCGGCAGGCCCTACTGCAGCAGATCGAAGCGGTAGATCGAGTTGCCGGTAGCGACCTGCACGCGGGTAGGCCCCATGCGCTGGAGGCTGCGGACCGGGCTCGTGGCCAGGGTCGAGCCGTCGTCGAGGGAGAAGCGCGCGCAGGCTCCGATCCGCAGATCGTCGAGCAGCCGACCGGCGCCGAGGCTGCCGCAGGCTTCGAGGATCGCGTCGTCGGTCCGCACCCGCGTCACACGCACCGGCGCACCCGAGCAGAAGGCGCCGGAGCCAGCTTGGCGGGGCGTCGCGACGTTGCCGGTGCCGGTCAGGCCGGTCTGCAGCCTGCGGGCGCTCGGATCGCGCCGGCCCCGCGCCCGCAGCTGCTCCAGCCGCCCGCGGGTCGTCGCCATCAGCTCCGCGCGCGCCGGGCTGGGGCGGACCAGCCGATAGCTGTGGTTGGCCGTTCGGATCTCGATCGCGTTCGCATCGAGGGGCACGATCGCGGCGAGCGGCGTGGTCCGCAGCGTCTTGGCGCCGAGGCAGATCTGGATCGGCGATCCGATCTCGAGCACGTCGACGAGGGTCCCGGTCCCGAGCGACTCCTCCCGGCCCGCTTCGTCCCAGCGGACCACCTCGATCTTCACGGGCGGGACGAGCTGGGACGCGTGGAGCTGGCTGCGGGGAGACGTCTGCAAGGAAGGGGGATTCCTTAGAATGTGTGATTTTCAACACATTTCGGCCATCTGCACCGCTTCCTGAAGCGAACCCCCGAGGGGAGCGCCGAGCCTCCTGGCGACGTCAGAGCAGCGAGCCCAGCACCCGCCAGAGCTCCTGGACCCCTGCGCCCGTCTTGGCCGAGGTCGGAATCCGCCAGTCCGCCTGGACCGGCAGCGCAGCCTCCAGCTCGCGGAGGCGCCGGGTGCGCTCGCGGGGCTTGAGCTTGTCGAGCTTGGTCAGCGCCACCACCACGGGCAGGTTCCGCTGCTGGAGCCAGGCCAGGAGATCCAGCTCGTCCTCGGCCGGGTCCCGTCGCACGTCCTGCAGCAGCAGGGCCGCGCGGAGGTTCTCGCGGGACCCGAGGTAGTTCTCGATCATCTGGCGCCAGCGCTTCCGCTCGCCCATCGAGACCTTGGCGTAGCCGTAACCCGGGAGATCCACGAGCCGCAGCCGACGCTCGGGCTGGGCGATCTCGAAGAAGTGGAGCAGACGCGTCTTGCCGGGCGTGCCGCTCGTCCGGGCCAGCTGGCGCCGGGCCACGAGCTTGTTCAGGAGGCTCGACTTGCCCACGTTCGAGCGCCCCATGACGGCCACCTCGGGCAGGTCGGGGGGCGGCCAGCCGGAGGCGTCGACGGCGCTGGCGACGATCTCGGCGGAGAGGATCTTCACCGTCCCAGTCTCGCGCCCCCTGCTGAGCGGGCAAGCGCACCCTGCCTCGCGCCCCCTGCTGAGCGGGCAAGCGCACCCTGCCGGGGAGCCAAGGCGCCGACGCGGCTATGATCCGGCGCCGAGGAGATCACCCCATGCCCATTCCCGTCCACATCGTCGGCGGCTTCCTCGGCACGGGGAAGACGACGCTGATCCGCGACCAACTCCAGGCGCGACGGGACGAGCAGCTGGCCGTCCTCGTGAACGACTTCGGGGAGGCGTCGCTGGACGAAGCCACCCTGACGGGTGACCGGCCCTACGAGATCACGAACATTCCCGGCGGCTGCGTCTGCTGCACCGCACCGGAAGGCTTCATCGACGCGCTCGGAGAGATCGTCGACCGCAAGCCGGACCGGCTGCTGATCGAACCGACCGGGCTGGCCCGACCGCAGGACCTCGTCGATACGATCCGACGCTCGCCGCATGCGGCCTCCCTCGAGATCGCGCCGGTCCTGGTCGTCGTCGACCCCAACCGGCTGGCCCGGGCGAGCGAGGAGGAGCAGGCCCTCGTGGCCCACCAGGCGGAGATCGCGGACGTGCTGATCGCGAACCGCACCGACCTCTGCGACGAGGACGCACTCGCGCGCTTCGATGCCTTCGCCGCGGCGCTGTGGCCGGGGCCGATCCGCGTCCACAAGACGACGCAGGGTCGCATCCCCCGCGAGCTGATGGACTGGCCGGCCGGCGAGGGAGCGCGCCTCCCGCGCGGCGCCGACCGGCCCGAGGAACACGCGGGGGAGACCGGCTCGAACCACGAGCACGGCCACGATTCGACCGAGGGTTTCGAGGCGCGCAGCTGGCGCTGGTCCCCGGACCGGATCTTCTCCCGCGAGCGGCTCGCCCGCGCCGTCATGCGTCTCGGCGAGGGACTGGCCGGCGCCCCGCTGGTCCGCTTCAAGGGCATCTTCCGCACCGACGAGGGGTTCGTGCTGCTCGAGTTCGCGGGCGGAACGCTGCACGAGGCGCGCAGCCTGCACCGCCGCGACAGCCGGGCGGATGCGATCTTCGGGCGCGGCGAGGCCTCGCCGTTCGAGCGCGCCTCGACCTGGCTCCACGCCGCGAGCCTCTCGGGCGAGGATCTCGAGGCCCGGACGCACCAGATCGAGCTCGCCCTGCCCGACGGGCGGGTCCGCATCGTCGACCGGAGCGCGCTGCTCGAGCTGCCCGACGGCATCGACGACGTCGCCAGCGTGTTCCCCGGTCGCGAGGGTGCTGCGGCACGTCTGGAGGCGCTCTGGACGGCGCAGGCGCTGCCGGCCCGGGGCTCGGCGATCCTCTGCGCCGCGGACGGCTTCACCAGCGAGCCCGTCCCGATCGGCGCGCTGCGGCAGGGCGTGCTGCTGCACAGTCTGGCCGACGAGCCGCTGGCGCCGGGCAAGGGAGGACCCTTCCGGCTCCTGATCCCGGAGGGCGTGCCGGATGCGCCGTCCGGCTGCGCCAACGTCAAGGGTGTGGTCCGGATCGTGCTGAAGGACGAGGCGGCGGCATGACGCCCTTCGGGCCTCTTCGATCGGGTGGGCGCCGGTGAGCGACGTCGTCACCCGCTTCGCGCCGTCCCCGACGGGCCATCTTCACGTGGGCGGCGCCCGAACGGCGCTGTTCAACTGGGCGCTGGCCCGGCAGCTGGGCGGCCGCTTCCTGCTCCGCATCGAGGACACCGACCAGGCGCGATCGTCCGCCGACGCCGTGACGGGCATCCTCGCCGACCTCGCCTGGCTGGGCATCGACTGGGACGAGGGCCCGTCCTTCACCACCGAGGACGGCCGTCGGCTCGGCGGTGATCCGCGAGACGTCGGCCCCTTCTTCCAGTCGGAGCGACGCGACCTCTACGACGCTGCACTCGCGCGCCTGATCGAGGCGGACCTCGCGTACCCGGCCTTCGAGAGTGGCGAAGAGCTCGATGCCCTGCGCAAGCAGGCGCGCGAAGAGAAGCGCAACTTCCGCTATCGGCGACCGGCGGACTTCGACCGCGAGGCCGCGCGGGCCCGGGTCGAGGCCGGAGAACCCCACGTCGTGCGCTTTCGCATGCCGGAGGCCGGCGTGGAGGTCGAGGACGCGATCCTCGGCCCCGTCGCCTTCGGCGAGGATCAGGTCGACGACTTCGTCGTGCGCAAGCGGGACGGCTTCCCGACCTATCACCTCGCCGTCGTGGTCGACGACGAGGCTATGGGGGTGACCCACGTGCTGCGCGGCCAGGAGCACCTGAACAACACACCGCGGCACAAGGCCCTTCAGCAGGCCCTCGGATTCCGCGTGCCCATCTACGCGCACCTGCCGGTCATCTTCAATGCGGACGGTTCGAAGATGTCGAAGCGCGACAAGGACAAGGCGGCACGAGTGGCCGTCAAGGAGGCAATGGCCGTCGACGAGGCCGCGGCCCGAGCGCAGCTGGCCCCTGCGGTCGACGCTGCCACGCTCGAACGCTGGCTCGGCGACAAGAAGAGCCAGCTGGCGAGCGAGACCCTGGCGGCGCTCGCCTCGAAGCTCGGCGGCGAGCTGCCGGGGATCGACGTCGAGGACTTCCGGCGCGGCGGCTACCTGCCCGGGGTGCTCGTCAACTTCCTCGCCCTGCTCGGCTGGAGCCCGGGAGAGAAGGAGGCGGACGGCCGGGATCTCGAGCGCTTCGACGCGGCCTATCTCGCTGCCCACTTCGACCTGCCTCGCATCGGAAAGGGCAACGCGCGTTTCGATCGGGCCAAGCTCCTGGCCTTCAACCAGGAGAGCCTCGCCGAGCTGTCGCCCCGGTCCTTCCAGGAGGAGCACGCGAGCTGGCTGGCACGCTACGCACCCGAGCTCGCGAAGCAGCTGCCGGAGGATCGCAGCGCGCTCTTCGCCAGCGCGATGCAGCCCCGCAGCCGCACCCTCGCCGAGCCGACTGCCGCCGACGGCCCCGGCGCGTTCGCCCTGGTGGAAGACCACGAGATCGATCTCGATGAGAAGGCCGTGGCCAAGTTCCTCCGCAAGGGGGAGCCCAGCGGAGCCGCCCTGCTGGCCGAGTTCCGCGACACCCTCGCAACGCTCGAGCCCTTTGCGCCCGAGGCCCTGGAGGCGGCGGCCGGCGCCTTCGCCGAGGCCCGGGGGATCGGGATGGGCAAGATCGCCCAGCCGCTGCGGGTGGCCGTGACCGGCAAGGCGGCGAGCCCGGCGCTGGGGGACACCCTCGCGATCCTCGGGCGGGACGCCGTCCTGGCCCGCATCGACCGCTGCCTGGCGGAGATCGGCACAGCCGCGCCGACCGGCTGACCCGCTCGTGCCGGGCCGCGCGGAGCGCCCTCAAGCCCGACCCATCTCCGACCGAAATGCGAGTCCATGGGGGAGCCGACGAGGTGCAGGGACCTCGCCGCGGAGACGACGCCCGAAGCGCGCCGTCTGGTCGCGGGGTCACGACCGCTCCAGCGCCGTGCAGGCGCGGAGCCGGTGCGGCGGTGTCTGGCCGCGGGGCTTGCGATCCTGGCGCTCGGACTCGGCAGCTGTGTGGCCCCCGGCGGAACTCCGAAGGAGTACAGCTGGTTCGAAGCACCGAGCCAGCGCGACCCCTGGCGCAAGCCCATCCGCGACTGGCAGGGCCGCGTCCGCAGCCGAGACCCCGGCCCGCGCCTCGGGCCCGTCCCGATCGGCCAGGAGAGCGAGAGCCTGGCCCGGGCCTATGCGGGGTTCCTCGAGGCGGAGCAGCGCCGGCAGGTGCAGGCCGTCCAGGAGTGGATCCAGGCCCAGGCCCGCGCCCATTTCGTGCCGGACCCGGGGATCGACATCTGGCCGACCACGGACGAGGTGCTGGAGGCCGGCGGGGACGACTGCGATGGTCTGGCCTTCCTGGCCCATCGCCTGCTCCGCGAGCTGGGCTTCGAAGAGAGGGATCTCTACCTCGCCGTCGTTCGCCGCGACAGCGACGCGCTCCACCACATGGTCGGGCTCTGGTTCGCGGACGGAGACGATCCGTGGATCATCGACCCGACTGGTGCGATGACGACCGATCTCATGCGCATGTCGCGGGTCGAGGGCTGGGAGCCGCTGGCGGTGTTCAGCGAGACAGAGCACTACCGCGCCCTGCCCCAGATCGCCGCGCGCCCCGACGAGCGGACCCGCGCCGTCGGCTCGGACCGACGCCAACGCTGAACGGGCTCGGACGGGCTGCCCGCGGCCCGCTGCCTACCAGCCGAGAACGTGCGCGAAGACGAGGGGCGCGACGATCGTCGCGTCCGACTCGATGATGAAGCTCGGGGTGTCCGCCTCCAGCTTGCCCCAGGTGATCTTCTCGTTGGGCACGGCGCCCGAGTAGGAGCCGTAGCTCGTGGTCGAGTCGCTGATCTGGCAGAAGTAGGCCCAGTAGGGGATGTCCTTCCGCTTCAGATCCTGCTCGAGCATCGGCACCACGCAGATCGGGAAGTCCCCGGCGATGCCGCCGCCGATCTGGAAGAAGCCGATGGGCGACGTGGCGCTGACGGCTTCGTACCAGCGGGCCAGCTCGATGAAGTACTCGACCCCGCTCTTGACGATCTGCGGCGAGCCGATCCGCCCACTGATGACGCTCGCCGCGAACATGTTGCCGAGCGTCGAATCCTCCCAGCCCGGCACGAAGAGCGGAAGGTCATGCTCGGCCGCCGCCACGATCCAGCTGTGGGCCGGATCGATCTGGTAGCGGTCCCGGAGCCCACCGCTGCGGATGACCTGGTAGAGGTACTCGTGGGGAAAGCGGCGATCCCCGTTGGCCGCGGCCTTCTCCCACTCGGCGACGACGCTGCGCTCGACGCGCCGCATCGCCTCCTCCTCCGGAATACAGGTGTCGGTGACGCGGTTCAGCTGTCGTTCGAGGAGCGCCTGCTCGTCGGCCGCGTTGAGCGATCGGTAGCCGGGAACGCGCACGTAGTGGTCGTGGGCGACGAGGTTGAAGACGTCCTCTTCGAGATTCGCGCCGGTGCAGGAGATGCCGTGGATCTTGCCCTGCCGGATCAGCTCTGCGACCGAGATGCCGAGCTCGGCCGTGCTCATCGCACCCGCCAGGGTCAGGAACATCTTGCCGCCGCGGTCGAGCAGCTCGTGCCAGGCCCGCGCGGCGTCGACGAGGGCGGCTGCGTTGAAGTGGCGATAGTGGTGCTCGACGAAACGCCCGATCGGGCCGATCCGGTCCCCCGCCTCGCCGCTGCCGAGAGGGTTCACGTCGAGACGTCCTCCTCGACGCCTTCGAAGGGCAGCGCGCGCTGCAGACGGTGGTCCATCGTCAGGCCCGCCGCCTCGGCGCAGTCTCCGACCAGGGTCGCCGGCACGCCCGCCGCCGTGCAGTAGGGCGGGACATCGATCAGCACGACGCTGCCGGCGCCGATCTTGGCTCCATGACCGACGTGGACGTTGCCCAGCACCTTCGCTCCGGCGCCGATCAGGACGGCGTTGTGGATCTTCGGATGGCGGTCGCCGTCGTCCTTGCCGGTCCCGCCCAGGGTCACGCCTTGCAGCATCGAGACGTCGTCGCCGACGACCGCCGTCTCGCCGATCACCACGCCGGTGCCGTGATCGATCAGGATGCCCTTGCCGAGCCGCGCCGCCGGGTGGATGTCCACGTCGAAGAGCTCGGACACCCGGTTCTGGAAGAAGAGCGCGAGCGCCCGGCGGCCCTCCTCCCAGAGCCAGTGGGCCACGCGGTGCGCCTGCAGGGCGTGGAAGCCCTTGAAGTAGAGCAACGGGGTCAGCGCCCCGGTGCACGCGGGATCGCGATCGACGACGGCCTCCAGATCGGCCCGCATCGCCTCCCGGATCTCGGCGCTCTTCGCATAGGCCTCGTCGAACACCTCCCGGATCGTGATCCCCGTCAGCACCGAGCCGTCGAGCTTGCCGGCCAGGTGGAAGGACAAGGCGGCCTCGAGGCTGTCGTGGGTCAGCACCGTCGCGTGCAGGTAGCTGGCGAGCACGGCCTCGCGCTCGGCCTCGTCGGCCGCGTCGCGGCGGATGCTCTGCCACAGGGCATCGCCGGTCGGGGTGGGATCGGACATGGGAAGAACCTCGGGGCGCACCGGGGATCGCTCAGGGGCTGGAGTCTAGGCGAAGCGGACCCCCGGGGGCCAAAGGGCCCGTTTGCTACGGTCCCGCGCGAGCCGGAAGCCCACGGCCCCGCCTGCGCCCGAAGGCTGGGGGCCGGCCCGAGCCCGAAGCGAGAGCCATGAGCGCGAGCGAGTTCGAGCTGAAGAAGAGGCAGGACGCGCCCGGCACGG
>JAJDAR010000073.1 GCA_029261775.1 Deltaproteobacteria bacterium
GCTCGTGGCGCCTCCGGGACAGGCGCAGCCCGAGCGCGGTCGGATCCTCCGTGGCCTCGAGATGCAGCCGCTGCGGGGCCAGCCGGGTGGCATGGAGGTGCGCATCCGCACCGGCGTACCCGTTCGATACGTCCGCCACGCGCCGCACGGACGCACCGATCGCGTCACCATCCAGTTCACGCCCCTGGTGCGCAACGCAGAGGATCTGCTCGCGCGGGCCGGCAGCGAGGCGCTGCACCCCCCGCCGGGGGCGCCGATCGCGCTCGAGGAGGTCCGCTACCAGGGCAGCCAGGCGGGCGACGGCGTCCTGGAGTTGCGCTTCTCCGAACGTGTCGACGTCGAGGCCGGGCAGGGTTCCGATCTTCGCAGCCTCGTGGTCAAGGTGGTCCCGTCCGGTGCGCAGAGGCGAGCCGCTGCGCAGGGCGATCCCCGCGCGCCCGCCTCGGCCTCGCCGGCTCCGCCCCAACCTCGGTCCGAGCCGCTGCCGCCCGTCCCGCCGAAGCCCGAGACGGCCGCGACCGCGAGGCCCTCCCTTCCTGATTCGAGGGAGCGCTCGTCCCTTTCCCATCCCGATCTTCCGCCTCCCAGTCAGCGCGACGGCGTGACGATCCTGCTGTCGGACCCGGAGCCGCCCACGCGCACGACGAGCCCCGCGCGTTCCCGGCCGGCGCCCTCGGAGCTTGTCGTCGCCCGGCGCGAGTCGACTCCGACAGCGGAGCTCGAAAGGCCCGTCGTTTCGCCAGAGCGCGACGGAACGGCCGCGGACCCGGAGGAGCGGCCTCGGGTCGATCCTGCGCCCGCACCCATCGCCGACGCGGTGGAGCTGAGCCATTCCTTTGCGTTGCAGCTCTTTGCCGGGCCCGAGACGGCCGACTTCCCGCCGCTGCCCGGGGCTCAGCTCACCGGCTTCCGTCTGTACGCGGTGCCCTTCGAGCGGGAGGGGCAGGCCTGGCGGCGTCTGCGTCTCGGCTTCTTCGCCACGCGTGAGGAAGCCGACCGGCTGCGGCGCGAGCTCGCGCCCCACAGTCCGGATGCCTGGATCGTCGAGGTCGAGATGGAGGAGCGTCTGGCATCGGGGGAGGCCTCCGTCGACGCGACGGGCCTGGCCGCCGCGCCGGCTGCCGATCCGGCGGAGGTGCCTCCCGACGTGGCACCTCCGGCGACCGCCCCCACCTCCGGCGTGCCCGTTGCACGGACGGCCAACCCGACACCCGATCCGGTCGTCCCGGACGAGCGCCCCGAGCCGCGTCCCTTCCAGACCGAAAGCAGCGTCGAGCAGAGTGACCTTCCACCTCCCCCCTCGCAGCTGAGCCCGGAGGAGGCAGAGGCCGTCACCCGCTTGCTCGCCGAAGCGCGGGACGCGCTTTCTCGCGGGGAGCACGATCGCGCCGTCCAGCTCTTCACGCAGGTGCGCGGCTTTCCCGAGAACGAGCACAGCCCGGAGGCGCTCGAGTGGCTCGCCCTGGCACGGGAGCGCAAGGGCCAGGAGGCCCACGCCCGGGCCGAGTACGAGGACTACCTGAAGCTCTACCCCGAAGGGGAGGGCGCCGCGCGTGTGCGCCAGCGTCTCGACGCCCTGCTCACGGCCCGAAGCACGCCGCAAGAGCCGCTGCGCCAGGCCGCGCCCGATCGGGCGCCCCGCCTCTTCGATTCCTTCGGCAGCCTGTCCACGTCGTACCGGCGCGACGAGCGGATGACCGACGACGGCGGAGACGTCGTGGTCGACTCCTCGGTGTTCAGCGACGTCTTCGCGGCGGCGCGCGGCGAGACCGAAGCCTGGGATCTTCGCAGCGAGTTTGCCGGCAGCCATGTCCAGGACTTCCTCGACGAGAGCGGCGAGTACCGCGTCAACACCCTGTTCGTCGAGGCTCTGGGCCGCTCCCGCCCCTGGGGCTTCGGCTTCGGTCGACTGCCGGGCAATCGGAGCGGTGTGATCGGGCGCTATGACGGTGGCCGGGTCAGCTATGCGGTGAGTCCCAGCTCCCGCATCTCGGCCGTCGCGGGCTTTCCCGTCGAGCCCTTCGTGACCAGTCGCCTCGACACCGACCAGCAGCTGCTCGGCCTGAGCTTCGAGGCCCTCGAGTGGTGGGAAGGGCTGGATGTCGAGCTGTTCGCCATCCAGCAGTGGGCCGAGGGCTTGACCGACCGCACCGCGGTCGGCGCGGAGTTCAGCTACACCGACGGCGTCCGCTTCGTCGCAGGCCAGCTCGACTACGACGTCCACTTCACCGAGCTGAACACCGCGTTCGTGATCGGGAGCTGGCAGCTCGACCCGGCGACCCACCTGAACCTGTTCCTCGACTGGCGCAAGCTCCCCTTCCTGGCCACCCGGAACGCGCTGTTCGGCCAGCCCGAGGACGATCTCGACGACCTCCGGGACCGCTTCGGCACGAGTGCCTTGTCGGGCCTGGCCGAGGACCGCACCGCGCGATCCCGGAGCGCCACCCTGGGCATCACCCGCCAGCTGACGGAGCGCCTCCAGCTGGCGGCGGACCTGGGTGTATCCGACCTCTCCGGGACGCCCGCCTCGGGCGGCATCGACTCCTTCGAGGGCACGGGCCGTCAGATCCAGGGCTTCGTGCAGCTGATCGCCACGGAAGTCTTGCGCACGGGAGACGTCGGCAACGTGGGGCTGCGGATCGTGACGGCGCGCGACGTGGACGTGCTCGGGTTGTTGGTGGGCTGGCGCTCCCCGCTCTGGCGCAAGTTCCGCTTCAACCCCTTGATGGATCTCACCTGGCGAGGGCCCGACCGGGGCGCCTCCGTCATCACGGCCCGCCCGGGCCTGCGCGTCGACTACCGGGTCGGGCCCTTCACGCTGGACTTCGACGGCCGCTACGAGTGGTCGGACGGCGAGCGCTTCCCCGGGGTCGAGGACGAACAGGGCTACACCCTGCTGTTCGGCGTCCGATACGACTACTGACGCCAACCCCCCGTAGCGTCTCGCGTCCCCGCATCGCAGGCCCTCCTGCGGAGGCGGTCCGCGAAGGGCCGGGACGGTCGGTGTCAGCTTCGTGACCCGCCTCCATCCGGTCGGCCCCTCCGGGGCTCGTCGGGATCGGGGCCCAGCCCGAGGATCCCGTGGGCAGCTTGGACGCAGGTTGGATCTCCCCCGTCGCCATCTACCTGGTGCCGCTGGGGCTGATGTTGCTGCTGTACTTCCAGCGCATGCGCCGGAGCGAGCAGAAGGCCATCCGGGCCCTGCGCCGCAGCCAGGACACGGGACGCGACGAGCCGGTCTCGATGCATCCGGTGATCAACGGCAACCGCTGCATGGGCTGTGCTGCCTGCGTCGAGGCCTGCCCCCAGGGCGACGTGCTCGGTGTGATCGGTGGGCAGGCCGACCTGGTGAATCCCAGCCACTGCATCGGACACGGCGCCTGCGCGCGCTCGTGTCCGACCGATGCGATCCGGCTCGTGATCGGGAGCGAGCGTCGCGGCGTCAGCGTGCCGGTCCTGACGCCCGACTTCCAGACCAACGTGCCGGGGGTCTTCGTCGCCGGAGAGCTCGGCGGCATGGGCCTGATCCGCAACGCGGTCGAGCAGGGACGCCGCGCGATCGAATCGATCCGCAAACTTCCCGGGCAGGGAGAGGGAGACCGGCTGGACGTCGTCATCATCGGCGCCGGGCCCGCCGGGTTCAGCGCCTCGCTGACCGCACTCCAGCACGAGATGCGAAGCGTGACCTTGGAGCAGGATCGCCTCGGCGGTTCGATCGCCCACCACCCTCGAGGCAAGATCATCGTCATGCACCCGGTCGACATCCCGCTCGTCGGGAAGGTGGACATGCGGGAGACGCCGAAGGAGGAGCTCCTCGAGTTCTGGGAGCGCGTGCGCCGCGAGACCCGGCTTCGGGTGCGCGAGAACGAGCCCGTCGAGGCCATCGCGCGCGCGGAGGGCGAGGGCTTCGTGGTCCGGACTGCACAGGGGGCCTACGAGACTCGTGCCGTGCTTCTCGCGGTCGGTCGAAGGGGCACGCCCCGCAAGCTGGGTGTGCCCGGAGAGGACCAAAGCAAGGTCGTCTACCGGCTGGCGGATCCGCGCCAGTACCAGGGCAAGCGCGTGCTCGTGGTCGGCGGCGGGGACAGCGCGCTCGAGGCGGCCACGGCCCTGGCCGCTGTGGACGGCGCGAGGGTGACCCTCTCCTATCGCGGTCCGAGCTTCCGCCGCGCCGGTCCGGGCACCTTCGAGCAGCTCGAAGAAGTGCAGGCGCGAGGAAGAGTGGAGGTCCTGATGAGCTCCACCGTCCAGGAGATCGGATCCGACAGCGTCGTGCTGCAGACCGAGGGCGGCCGACGCGATCTCCCGAACGACTCGGTGATCGTCTGCTGCGGAGGTGTCATGCCCAACGACTTCCTGCGAAAGATCGGCGTGGAGATCGAGACACGCTACGGGACCCCGATCTCATGAGCGGGCTCAGGGCGCTGTGTCTCGCGCTGGCGGTGTCGCTGCTGGCGAGCGGCGCGATCGCCCTCGACCCGCGCGACGAGCTCCACCTCGCGATCCGCACCCGCGACTTCGACCGCGCTGCGAGCCTGGCGAAGCAGCGTGCGAAGGCAGGTGACGTGGACGCGCAGTATCAGCTGGGTGTGCTGTATCGCTCCGGTCGCGGCCTCGAGCGCGACGACGAGAAGGCCTTCCGCTGGTTCCTCGCCGCCGCGAAGGCCGAGCATGTCAAGGCGTGCCACCAGGTGGGGCTGGCCTATCGCGACGGCACCGGCGTGGAGCGCGACCTCGACCAGGCCTACCTCTGGCTCGACGCCGCCGCGAAGGCCGGCGACCTGCGCGCTGCGCGACTCCTGGCAGGCAGTCGGGGGCGTGGGGAGCTCGCGCCGGCTCGGCTCGCCGCCGCAGACCAGTCCCCCGACGAACGGCTCTGGCAGGCGCTGGTGGCTCGGGACCCCGGGGCTCTGCGCCTTGCGCTGCAGGCGGGAGCGGCGCCCGATCGTCTGGATCCCGAGCGCGGTCTTCCGTTGCTGACGGCAGCGGCCGCCGGTCCAGAGCTGGTTGCGACACTCCTCGAGGCCGGCGCGAACGTCTCGCTGGCGGGCCAGGACGAATCCACCGCGCTGCACGCCGCGACGCGGGTAGGGCAGACCGAGGTCGCCGTGCGGCTCATCGAGGCCGGGGCCTCGCTCTCGATCGTCGACGATCAGGGGGCGACGCCGCTCCACCTGGCGGCCCGCCACGGCCACGCGTCGCTGGCGCAGCGACTGACCGAGCTCGGTGCCGATCTGGCCGCTCGGGATCGCGGCGATCGAACGCCGCTCGAGCTGGCGCTGCGCAGCGGTCACTCCCAGCTGGCGCGGCAGCTGCGCCGCGCGGGCTCTCCTGCGGCCAGGACGGCCGATGACACGCGACGCTCGCCGGCCTGGATCGCCCGCCAGTCCGCGCCCGAGGAGGGCTGGACGCCGCTCATGGCCGCCGCCTGGCGCGGGGACGACGAGCTCGTCGCCGAGCTCCTGGCCGGCGGCGCGCACCCGGGCGAGGCCGGTCCCGAGGGACACACCGCCTTGACCCGCGCCGCCTGGGCCGGGGAGGCCTCCATCGTCCGGCGCCTGCTCGCGGCGGGATCCGACGTGGCTGCGACCGCGGGCCCGGGACGCCAGGCCCTGAGCTGGGCTGCCGGGGAAGGACACGCGGAGGCCCTTGCCGTGATGCTGTCGGCGGGGGCGGAGGTGGACGCCAGCGACGATCGAGGACGCACGGCGCTCAGCTGGGCTGCCGCAGGGGGGCACGCCGACGCCCTCGCGGCCCTGCTGGCCGTCGGAGCCAACGACTTGCACCAGGATGACGAGGGCCAGGCCCCGCTCCACCTGGCCCTTCGTGCGGGCAGCGGGGACACCGTCGCACGGCTCCTCGGGGCTGGCGTCGAGGTCGATGCCCAGGCGGTCTGTCGCGCGGCCGCCGAGCCCGAGGGTGACGTGTTCCGCGCACTGATGGCCCACCGCGGCCATCCGGGTCAGGTCTGCGACGGCAACCTGCCGCTCCTTGCCGTCGCCGCGGCTTCGGGGCGCGCCGATCGGGTCGCGACCCTGCTGAGCGCGGGAGCGGACGTGGGCGGCGCGAGCCCGGGCGCCGACACGGCCCTGATCCTGGCGGCGGGCCGCGGACACCTGGAGATCGTGCGACAGCTCGTTGCTGCAGGCGCCGAGCTCGATCACCGCGGCTTCCGTCGGCACACGGCCCTGATGCGAGCTGCCGAGTCCGGACACGACGAGCTGACCCGCTGGCTCGTCGAGCAGGGAGCCCGCGTGAACGTCCGCAATGTCGAGGGCGACACCGCGATCGATCTGGCGGGTCGGGCGGGCCATGAGGCGATCGGCGAGTTCCTCTCGCAGCCGCCGGCGAGCGCCTCCTGGACCGACGCCTTCTGAACGCCCCTCTCCCGGGGCGCTAGAAGAGGCCCGGCCAGCGCTGCTCGACGTGGTAGCCGCGCTTCTCGCCGTCCACCGCGTGTACGAGAGCCTGGTTGACCCGGAAGCCGGAGCCGTTCGGGACCACCAGGAAGTCCACGTCGACCTCACGTCCGTCGGCGTCGACGAAATCCGCGCAGCTCACGTAGAAGTGGCCCTTGCTCACGATCCCGGCGTGGAGCTCGCGCAGCTTCAGACGCAGCAGGTCGCCCGACACGGGGTCGTAGTGGAGCATCGAGCCGTCCGCGGAGCGCTGCCCGTCGATGAAGCGGGTCATCGCAGCCTTCACGCCGGACCGGGTCTCGCCCTGGATGCTGGGATCGTCGGCCGCGAGGGCCCCCGGGGCGACGAGCCAGGCGAGGACGAGGATCAACGGGGAGAGCTTCGTGCGGGACATCTGAGGGACCTCCTTGGATCGGCGCGCACGTTGGATGGCGCCGTCCGATCCGTACGACGGAGGCCTGTCCCCAGTTACGCCGGTTCCCCGCGGCCCCGGCCACCCGGCCACCTGGTTCCGGGGACGAGCCGGAGCTCGGCGCTGGCCTCAGGCGGGCTCGGCGCCGTCCGGATCACCGCCGGGATGCAGGCGGATCAACCCCTCCTGCGTGCAGGAGGCGACGAGGCGGCCGTCGCGGGTGAACACGTTGCCACGGTTGAAGCCGCGGCCTCCGGAGGCGCTGGGGCTGTCCTGGTGGTAGAGCAGCCATTCATCGGTGCGGAAGGGGCGGTGGAACCACATCGCGTGGTCGAGGCTCGCGCTCTGGAAGCGCGGGTGCGTCCAGGGGATGGCATGCGGGCGGACGCTCGTGTCGAGGAGGGTCATGTCCGAGGCGTAGGCGAGCACGCAGCTGTGCAGGGCCGGATCGTCAGGCATCGGCCCGGAGGTGCGGAACCAGACGCTGTGGCGCGGCTCCGCTTTCTGCGGCTCGAACTCGTCGACGGGATCGACCGGCCGCAACTCGATGGCGCGCTTGCGCAGGAAATGATCGCGCCACTCGGGCTTGATGCGATCGATCCCCCGGGCGCGCAGCTCCGCTTCGTCGGGAAGCTCCTCGGGCCCCGGCACGTCCGGAAACGCCTCCTGATGCTCGAGGCCCACTTCGGGTACCTGGAAGGAGGCCGCCAGGTTGAAGATCGCCCGCCCGTGCTGGATCGCGACGACCCGCCGGGTCGTGAAGCTGCGGCCATCGCGGATCCGATCCACGTCGTACAGGATCGGGATCTTGGGATCCCCCGGCCGCAGGAAGTAGCCGTGCAGCGAGTGCACCGGCCGATCCTCGACGGTGCGCAGGGCCGCGGTGAGCGCCTGCCCGAGCACCTGGCCGCCGAACACCCTCTGCCAGCCGGTCTGGGGCGAGAGGCCGCGGAACAGATTCACCTCGATCGTCTCGAGGTCGAGCAGGCCGAGCAGATCGGCGAGCGATTCGTCCATGCCTCTGCGGATAACGAACGCCGCCGGGATTCGCGACTCCCGAGCCCGCCTGCGCCCGTTTCCCAGGCCGGCACGCGGCTGCGGTTGCGGCGGCGGCCGGCGCGTGCGAAAAGCGGTGCGTGGCACGTGCCTGGCAGGTTCTCGATCGGGTCTCCACCCGCGACGGCGTGCTCGAGCTGCGCCAGCGCGCTGACGACGACTTCCTGATCACCCAGGACGGGCGCGTGCTGATGAGTTCCGCCGCGCGCCGCTCCGAAGAGGCCCTGGGCCGCCTCGGCGTCGAGGGCCTGACGCCGGGAGCGCGGGTGCTGATCGGAGGTCTGGGCATGGGCTGCACGTTGCGCGCGGCGCTGGATGCACTGCCTCCACGAGGCGGCATCGTCGTGGCGGAGCTCCACGAGCCGGTGGTGCGCTGGTGCCGGGGGCCGCTCGCGCCGCTCACGGCAGCCGCCGTGGACGATCCCCGCGTCCGCGTGGAGCTCGGGGATGTCGCCGCCGCGATTCCGAAGGGCGCGCCGTGGGATGCCATCCTCCTCGATCTGTTCGTCGGACCCGCTCCGGGAGCGGTTTCCGGGGACGATCCGCACTTCGGGACGCGCGCGCTGCGGCAGACCCACCAGGCGCTCGCGCCTGGCGGACGGCTGCTGATCTGGTCCGAGGATCCAGACCCGGCCTTCGACCGGCGTCTGGTCGCCGCAGGCTTCGCGGTGCGACGGGAGCGTCCGGGCCGGGGCGGGCGGCGCCACGTGGTCTACATCGCCTCGCGCTGAAGCGTGGCGCGCGACGTGTGGTGCGCGAGGGTCGAGCGTATGATCCCGCCCATGGGACGCATGGACGGCAAGGTGGCGTTGGTGACCGGTGCGGCCTCCGGCCTCGGCAAGGCGACCGCACTTCGGCTCGCCGAAGAGGGCGCGCGCGTGCTGTGCACGGACGTGGACACCGAGGGGGGCGAGGCCGTCGCGAAGGAGATCGGCGCGAGCGCGCATTTCCAACGCCACGATGTCACGAGCGAGGCGCAGTGGGAGGCGGCCCTCCACGAGGTGACGGAGCGCTTCGGCGGCCTGCACGCGCTCGTCAACAACGCGGGCATCGTGATCGTGCGCTCGATCGAGGACACCTCCCTCGAGGAGTGGCGCCGGCAGATGGCCGTGAACCTCGACGGCGCCTTCCTGGGCTGCAAGCACGGCCTGCGGGCGATGCGCGAGGGCGGGGGATCGATCGTCAATCTCTCCTCGGTCGCCGGACTCGTGGGCCAGCCTCCCTTCGTGGCCTACAGCGCGAGCAAGGGCGGGGTTCGCCTGCTGACCAAGAGCGTCGCCGCCCACTGTCTGCAGCTCGCGTTGCCGGTGCGCTGCAACTCGATCCATCCCGGCGGGATCGACACCCCGATGACCCGCAGCCTCGGCGAGAAGATCCCCGGGGCGGGACCGACGACCCTGGCGGTGCTCGACAAGATGGACGTCAGCGGGCCGCTCGGTCGTCCCATCGACGTGGCCAACCTGGTCCTGTTCCTCGCCTCCGACGAGTCGCAGCTGATCAACGGCGCAGAGATCGCCATCGATGGCGGGCTCGTGGCGCTCTGAACCTCGCCGGGCGGACGGGTCCCGCGCTCGCACCGTGGTGGGTGCGCGGATCCGGGGTAGGCTCGCACGCGGAGGTGCTCATGGGCGCAGAGCGATTCACGGATCTGTCGGGCGACGTCGCCGTCATCACCGGCGCGGGCCGTGGGATTGGCGAAGGCACCGCCAAGGTGCTCGCGGAAGCGGGTGCGGCCGTCGTGGTGGCGGCCCGTCGGGGGGCCGAGATCGAGCGGGTGGCCAAGGAGATTCGCGAGGCCGGCGGCCGCGCGCTCGCCGTGCCGACCGACGTGACCGACGACGAGGCCGTGGACGCGCTCGCGCGCGCGGCGATCGAGGCCTTCGGGTCCCTCGACATCTGGGTGAACAACGCCGGCGGCTCCCCCGTCCAGGCGCCGCTGGTCGAGCTCGATCGGGAGGAGTGGGATCGCACCCTGGCGCTGAACCTGACCTCCGTCTGGGTCGCGACGGTGACGGCGGCACGGCACATGCGCGAGGGGGGTCGGATCGTGAACGTCTCCTCACGCGCCGCGGAGATCACCATGCCCGGCAGTGGCCACTACGGGGCCGCGAAGGCGGGCGTGAACAACCTGACGCGCACCCTGGCCGCCGAGCTCGGCCCCCGCATCCGGGTCAACGGCATCGAGCCCGGCGCCGTCCCGACCGAGGTCATGATGACGGCCCTCGGCCTCGAGGACGCGCAGCTCGGCGCCCTCGAGAAGAACCTGCGCCTGCCGCTGCGGCGTCTGGGGACACCCGAGGATCTCGGTGCCGGGGTCCTCTACCTGGTGTCCCCGGCCTCGAGCTGGGTCACCGGCCACATCCTGGTCGTCTCCGGAGGCATGTGAGCCGAGCGGCGCGCCTGCGGTCGCGTCGGCCCGCGGCCGCTCGCCCGGGACCTCAGGACGCCGACACGCTCCGCGGTCGCCCGACGTAGGCGAGCCCGAGCAGGCCCAGCGTGACGAGCAGGAACGTGCTCGGCTCGGCCACCATCGCCGCCAGGCTGTTCTGGTGGAGCCAGCTCACCTCGTCGGCGTTGAGGGCGGATCTCCAGACGGCGGCCTCGTCCAGCCGGCCGCGCCACGCGGCCTTGGCGCCGTTGCCGATCAGGAAGCGCGTCTGGTCGGAGAGCGCACCGCTGATCGGACTGCCTGTGGCGTCGATCTCCGCGCTCACCTCGGAGGGCGCGTCGAGCACGCCGTCCACGTAGAGGGCTGCGCCCACACCGCTCTCCCAGACGAACACGACGTGCTGCCAGCTCGTGGTCTGGTAGCCGCCGGCCGACTCGTACTGGGTGTTGGTTCCGCCGATGTGCAGGCCGAACTTGATCAGCTCCTTGGTGCCGCCGTTTCCGTTGAGCCACCCCGACTCGTCATAGCGGCCGCCGAAGCGATCCGCGTTGTCCGGGTTGGCACCGCCGAAGAAGGCGCGGTTCTGGCCGGTGGCCGCGGAACGCACCCACATCGAGATCGAGAGCGCCGTGCTGCCGTTCAGCACGCCGGCGAGGGTCGCCATCTCGGCCCAGTCCCCGGAGCCGTCGAGCAGCAGCGAGCCGTTGCCCCCGTAGGCGAAGGGCGAGTCCGCGTCGAAGCCTGCGCCGCCGACGAGGACCCCGTCGGCACCGCCGAAGGCGGCAGCCGCCGAGCTGCCCGCACCGTCGTCGAAGAGCCAGCCCCAGTCGGGGCCGCCGGGCTGTACGGGAGCCGAGAGGCACGGCGTCGCCGCGAGGAGCAGCAGGAGGATCCGGAGGGCTCCGGCGAGCACCCATCGGGGGCGGCGGGTGGGAGCGTGGAAGGACATGGGGATCGATGAGTGCAATCGGCATTCCATGCCGACGATGCGCAACCAGGGCGCAGGCTCGGGTTCATCGACGAGCAACGCGCCGGCAAGCGGACGCCGAATCGCCAGGAGGAGAGGCGGCTGCCCCGCAACTCGCGGCGGGGCGACAACGAGGTTGTCGCCCCGGAGATCGGGGGTTTCCTCGATCCACGCCGAGGACGGATCGGCCGATAGGACCGGCTCGGGAGGTCGGGATGAAGCGACGCGGCAAATCGAAGACCGAGGAAGGCTATGGACGGGGCGAGGCGGCGATCGATTTCGACGACGACGTCCTGATCGACGAGGCAGCCCTCAAGGAGAAGCTGCTCGGTGTCTTCCGCGCACCGGGCTACGAGCCGCCGGAGCTCCCCGCCACGGCTCAGCAGGTGCTGTCGCTCTCCCAGAGCCCGGACGTCGAGATCGGCCAGATGGTCGAGCTGCTCGAGCAGGATGCGATGCTGGCCGCGCGGGTCATCCGGCTCGCGGGCTCGGCGGTGTACTCGGGCGCGGTCAAGATCGAGAGCCTGCAGAACGCGATCATGCGTCTCGGGCTCGGGACGGTGCGCGACATCGTCATGCAGGTGGCCATGAACCTGCGCGTCTTCCGATGCGAGGCCTACACCGCGCCGATGGAGCGGCTCCGGCTGCACAGCCAGGCGACCGCCCACCTCTCGCGACTGGTCTGCAAGTACAGCAGCGTCGAGGCCGAGTTCGCCTTCCTGTGCGGTCTGCTGCACGACGTCGGGATCGCCGGGATCCTGGTCGCACTCGGCGACGTGCCTCGCAAGAAGTCGCCTCCGGACCTCGCCGTGCTGTGGCCTGCGATCCACGCGGCCCACACCGAAGCGGGCTCGATGATGGCCAAGCTCTGGGAGTTTCCGCAGGAGCTGCCCTGGGTGCTCGAGGCCCATCACCGCGTCGAGATCCAGGGTCATCCGCACCCGATGGCCGCGGCCGTCTGCCTGGCGGATCACCTGGCCAGCGAGCTGGGCGCGGGGCTGGTGCCCCGCGAGGAGGACAAGTCGGACGACCCGCTGGCGATGCATCCCGGCACGGACCGGACCGGTCCCGTGGCGCTGGACCGGGCCCGCGAGGCCCTGGGCCTGACGGACAAGAGCTGGGCCCTGATCGAGGTGGAGGCGCAGAAGGTGCTGCAGGACCTGGCGACCGGCTGACCGCTCAGCCCGCGAAGTCCGCTGCCCCGATCCGGTACAGCACGTGGCGTCGCAGGCGGTGGCCGGGCGGGACCGACGGGTGGTCGAAGTCCTCGGACGGGTCCCGGGTCATCCCGATCTTCTGCATGACCCGTTGGGAAGCGCGGTTCACGACGCTCGTGAAGGACACGATCTGCTCGAGCCCCGCTGCGTGGAAGCCGTGGGCGAGCGCGGCCCGGGCCGCCTCCGGGGCGTACCCGCGCCCCCAGCAGGCGTGGGTCAGCCGCCATCCCACCTCGACGCAGGGCGTGAACGCCGCGTCGAAACGCGGGACCGACAGACCTACGAAGCCGGCGAACGGGATCTCCGCCGGAACCTCGACCGCCCACAGGCCGAAGCCGCGAGCGCGCATCTCCTCGCGGATCCGCGCCGCGAACGCATCGCTCTCGGCCCGGTCGAGTCGCGCCAGCAGGTTCTCCATCACGTGCGGGTCGTCGTTCATGGCCGCGAAGGGCGCGAGGTCCGCGTCCCGGAAAGGCCGCAGCCGCAGTCGTGGCGTGGTCAGGACCGGTCCCGCATCCGCGTCCGGGGCCGCAGCGGAACCCGGCTCCGCCATCAGATGTCGCCCGCCTCGTGGACGGTCAGGCCGTCCCGGATCTCGTGCCACGGGGCCTTGGAGCCGGTGTAGATGTGGGACGCGGGTCGGATGACGGGGTCGTCGTCGAGTCCACCCATCGGCACGACCGCGATCCCGCGTTCGGCGCTGATCCGGGGCACCCCGCTGCTGCAGATCTCGCAGAAGGCTACGGCGAAGTAGCGCGCTTCCGGCAGCTTGTAGGTCCGCACGCGGTCCTCCCCTGCTTCGAACCGGACGCCCGCGGCCTCGAGGAACAGGTTCGTCGTGTGGGCCGCCGAGCGCGCTTTGCGACAGCGCCTGCAGTGGCAGTGGCGGGCGAGAGTGGGACTCGACTCGAGCCGGTAGCGCACGGCGCGGCACAGGCAGCTGCCGCGCACGCCCCCCGGCTCGCCCCAGGCCGGAGGGTCCGGCTGGGCTGGAATGTCGAAGCCGGGCGGCGTGGTGTCGAAGGCGGGCACCGCATCGTCGAAAAAGGACCAGGCGGGTCGGGACGCGACGAAGATGTGGGCGAGCGGTCGAACACCGGGATCGTCGTCCAGACAGCCCGCCGGCATGGCGACCCGCCCCTCTCGGGCCTCCCCCGGAACCAGGGACCCGCAGGTCGGACAGAAGGCCCGCCGGTTCCCCTTCGAGGATGCATGGAACGCGATCTGGCTCTCGCCCCGCGCGAAGCCGAACCCTTCGGCGGCCGCGACCACGTAGGTGCCGAAAGCGGCGCCGTGGATCTTCCGGCACATCGAGCAGTGGCAGTGGGACATGAGCTCGAGCGGCGGCTCGGCCTGCCACGCGATGCCGCCGCACAGGCAGCTGCCTCGAATCGGTGCTCCCGGGGGACGCGCCCCGGACCCATCATCCATCGGCCAGGAGGGCACCGTGTGCGGCCATCCACTCGCCCATGGCCTTCAGCGCGTCGGGATCGAAGTCGCCGCCGAGCTCGCGGATGCGATCCCCGTCGAAGACCGCCGTCTCCACACCCGAGATCGCCAGGTCGGGCGCACCCGCTTTCGTGTACCGCACGGTCCAGCGCATCGTGAGGGTGTCGCCGTCGACGCTCGGCGGATCGAAGTCGGGGATGCGGCTGTCCATGCGCCGGTCGAAGCCATCGACGCTGGTCTTCAGCCGCTCGAGGACGGCGGGTCGTCCGCGCGCCACCTCGCTGCCGGCGGCGTAGCTGGCGTCCTCGGTGAAGTACGCCTCGAGGCGGGACCAGTCGTCGTCCTCGTAGGTCTCTTCGAAAGCGTCGGCGTAGGCCTGGTAGCGATCCTGGATGCCCATGGCAGCTCCTCCCGAGCGCAGGCCGAGACGGTACCCGAAGTCGGGAGGGCGGCTCTAGCCTCGCCGCTTTCCCAGCACCTCGCGCCGGAAGGCCCGGATCACGGGGACCCGGTCGAGCCAGGGCGAGGCGTCCGCGCGCGACGCGTCGACCTCGCTCGGCGGTCCGGCGAAGCCCTTCGGGATCTGGCTCACGAACTCCGGCGGATCTTCGCTGTCGTCGAGGAAGTGGTACTCGTAGCCCGGCAGCAGCACGTCCTCGTCCGTCGCGACGTCCACGGTGCGGACGCCGAAGCTCGAGAGCTCCGCGGCCGTGCCCTGGAGCGTTCCGATCCAGACCTGGCGGGGACCGGCGAAGAAGCCGTACTGGACCCTCATGTTGCGCGAGAGGACCCGGTGCCGGCGCACGAGCCCCCCGTACAGCCGACTCTTCAGATCGGCCACCTCCAGGACGCCGCGCCGGAAGTCGGGCTCGTAGCCCTTGGCGATCGCCAGCGAGGTCGGATCGGTGCGCCGCCGGAAGCGGGCGACGCGCCGCCCACCGTGGATGCGGTTGCGCGGGTCGGCCCAGGCTCGGCGACGCGGCTCGCTGAAATCGCGATACGGCTGGACCCGGTCGTCCGGGCCGCCGCGCAGCACCAGCACGGGTGCGTCGTCGTCGCGACGCAGACGGCCGGAACGGGCGATGAGCGACTCGACGGCCGTCTGCATCTCGAGGGGCAGGTCGGTGGTCGCCTCGTCGGATTCGATCAGCTCGTCGCCGTCGACCTCCCGGACCTGCACGTCGCCCTTGCCGATCCAGTTCTCGCCCTCGGATCGCACCACGTGGGAGGCGGAACGCCAGACGAGCGAGACATCCTTGTAGAGCAGGCGCGCGAAGGCCCGACCCCCCTGGACCAGGTAGGCGACGAAGAACCGGATGTCCTCGTTCTGGCGGACCTTCGTCAGGTAGAAGGTCGTGTCGAAGAGCCGCACACGAAACTTCGGCCGGTAGGTCGCGACCAGATCGGCCGGGTCGTGCCGGCCCTCGCCCCCGATCTGCAGGTCGAGGCCGTCGTCCAGCGCCTTCTCGAAGGCGCGGGTGACCGCGCGTGGGGAGAGTTCGTCCGGCGCCACACTGGGCACGACGCGGAGGGGGATCGGGCCGCTCACGAGGGCCTCCGGATGGAAGAGGGGCGTTCCCCGTGGGGATTCGCCGATTTGAACCTGGCGGCAGGCAGCTGCGACCCATGAGCAGGGAGACCCAGCACATGACCGCTCACGAGATCGTCGCCAGCCAGCCGAGCCGACCCGTCCACACGACCCTGCTCGCCCTCGTGACCCGCCTCGAGCAGGTCGCGGACGATGAGAGTGCGGTCGTCGAGGCGGTCCAGAGCCTGACCCGGTCCGGCCGGGTGGTGCTCACCGGAAACTTCCGCGGCTGCAGCCTGGACTAGCTCCATGTCCGGTGCGTCGCTCCCGACGGGAGCTAGCCGAGCGCTTCCGCGTACACGTCCTCGTGGAAGCCCACGATCACGGTCTTGCCGGCGCGGATGCACGGGGCCCGGAGGTTGCCGGTGGGGCCGAGCATGGCGTCCACGCAGTCCTTCGGTGCCTTGCCGCCGGGCTTGAAGGTCTCGACCTTCTTGCCCTTCGCCACGATCACCTTGCTGCTCGCCTTCGCCAGGGCCGCCGCGTCCGCGCGGCCGAGCTTCCGGGAGGCGGGCACCTGCTCTCGGGCCTCGAGCCCATGGGCGTCCAGGAACTTGGACGCTCGTGTGCAGGACGTTCAACCCTTGCGGTGGTAGTACCAGTCGATCCTCTTGGCCACGACGCCTCCCTTCGAGGGACCGGATGCTAGCGGGACCAGCGATCGGATCCAGCGAAGGCGGGCAGGACCCGCGAGGCAGGCGATGCGGGGATGCCGTGGACACCGCGATTGCGCCACTCTCGGGCCATGGGCGTCGGGATCGGCTTGATCGGGTGCGGGGTGATGGGCCGGGTGCTGGCCAAGCTCGTGGAAGATCGCTCTCCGGAGCTCCGCGTGACCGCGCTCTTCGATCCCGACGATCGTTCCTGCCAGGCGACGCAGTCCGTCTTCCCCGACGCGCGCCGCCTTCCCGACGTCGGCCAGCTCGTCGGCGATCCAACCGTGGACTGGGTGATGATCGCCAGCTGGAACCGCCACCACGCGGCGCAGTGTCTGGCCGCCCTGAGTGCAGGCAAGCACGTGTTCTGCCAGAAGCCGCTGGCGACCCGCATGGAGGACCTCGTCGCGCTGGCTCGCGCCCGCGCGGGGAGCGACCGGTCGCTCGTGATCGGCTTCACCTTGCGCTTCGCCGAGCACTACCGGCGGATCCGGGCGCTCGTCGAGCAGGGAGCCATCGGGCGGCTCGTGAGCCTGGAGCTCAACGAGACCCTCGACTTCAATCACGGTGGCTACATCATGGGAGACTGGCGGCGGCTGCGCGCGAACGCCGGCACCCACCTGCTCGAGAAGTGCTGCCACGACGTGGACCTGCTGCATTGGATCAGCGGCTCGCGGCCTCGCCGCGTCGCCTCGTTCGGCGGTCTGGCCGTGTTCACGCCGGAGAACGAGCCGCTGATGGACCGCCTGGGTCGGGACGTCGAGGGGCGTCAGGCCTATCGGACCTGGGGCGGTCTCGTGGCGAAGAACCCGTTCACGGCGGACAAGGACATCGTCGACCACCAGGTCGCGATCCTCGAGCTCGAGAGCGGGGCCCGCGCGACCTTCCACACGAACTGCAACGCCGGCCTGCCCGAGCGCAGGATGCTGCTGCTCGGTACGGAGGGCGCCCTGCGCGCCGATCTCCACAGCGGGGTGATCGAGCTCGGGCGCATCGGCTTCGAGAGCGAGGTGGAGCGACACGATGCGCCGGCGAGCGACCGGCACGGGGGCGGTGATCTCGTGCTCGCCGAGAGCCTGGCGGCCTGCATGCTGGGGGCTCCGGCGCCCCGGCCGGGCTTCGAGGAGGGACTGGACGCGACGGTGAGCTGTCTGGCCATCGACCGGGCTCTCGACACCGGGAAGGTCGTCGACCTGACGCCCTGGTGGCGGGAGGTCGAGGAGGCCGGGGCTTCGAGGCCCCGCTGAGTCCGCGCACCTGCCGGGCGCCCTCTCTCGCCACCCTTTGGCAGCAGGCCCCGTCCTTTCGGCCCCATCTCGGACGTCACTCCGTAGGATACGGGTTCGCCCCGTGCGCCCGGATCCTCGGCCCACGCCCACCCTCCCGAAAGGAGATCCCATGTCCAACATCGAGATCGGTACCCGCCTCGTGAAGCTCTGCCAGGAAGGCAAGTCCCTGCAGGCGGTCGAAGAGCTGTACGACGAGAAGATCATCAGCCTGGAAGCCCAGGGCAGCGACGCGCTGCCCGCGCGCATGGAAGGCATCGATGCCGTGCGGGGCAAGAACCAGTGGTGGTTCGACGCGCACGAGGTCCACAGCGAGGTGGCGACCGGGCCCTTCTGTGGTCACCGGGACGATCAGTTCGCCGTGAAGTTCGATCTCGACGTCACGCTGAAGGAGAGCGGCGCGCGCAGCCAGATGTCCGAGTTCGCGCTCTACACCGTCAAGGACGGAAAGATCGTGCAGGAGGAGTTTCTGTACCAGATGGGCTAGTCGCGGTCCGCCGGTTCATGTCCCCTGGCGTTCGCGATACCGACGCCAGGGGGCCCAACCCGCCGCGCGCACCCCGGCCCACATCGTCCAGGCGTCGAAGGGGTCGATTCCGAGCAGGCGCAACGCCTCGTGGAAGACGTCGTCGGCCTCGGCCCGGCTGAAGCCCCGGCCCGTCTCGCCGGTGGCCTCGATCCGGTACGGCACCGCCGGCCCCTCCTGGTAGAGGTAGTCGTGGACGACCGCGGCCCAGGCGCTCTCGAGCTTGGTCGGATCGACGATCGCGCGCAGCAGCCGGGGCACGCTGGCGAAATCCGTCTGGAAGCCCGGCGGCACCGTCAGCACACGGCCCGTTCCGGAGCGGTAGCGGAAGGGGTCGGCCAGCACGAACAGGTCCTGGCCGGGCAGGGGCGCACCCACCAGGTCGTCGAGGAAGGCGGCCGTCATCGGTCCATCGTCGAGGAAGGCGGCCGTCATCGGTCCAGGGTGGACATTCTCGCGGGCGGCTTCAAGAGCCGGGCGGATCGCGCGTCGGGTGGCACACTTCCGGGATGCCGAGGCGTCTGCGCAATCTCCTGCTGGCACTCGCCGCGGTCGCAGCGACGAGCCTGGTCGCGCTGGTCTGGGCCGGCTCCAGCCGGATCGGCAGCCCTCCGTGGTATCAGATGCGCTCGCCCGAGCTGGGCCTGCGGCCGATGGCCGGCGATCCCTGGGGCGAGGACGGTTGGCAGGGGATCCATCGCGATCCCCAGTCGGATCTCGGTGTCGCGTTCGAGGACGTGTCCTTTCCGGCAGTCGATGGCAGCACCTTGCGCGGGTGGTTGGTGCCGGGAACGCCGCAGGCCGAGGTCGCGATCGCGACGGTGCACGGGGCGGGCTCCGATCGGCGCGACTTCCTCCGCCACCTGCCGGTCTTCCACGACCTCGGCTATCCGGTCCTGCTCTTCGACTGCCGCGAGCACGGCATCAGCGACGGCGAGGCTCGCGGGATCTCCTACGGCGTTCGCGAGCATCGCGACGTCACGTCGGCGGTGAGGTACCTGAAGGAGGATCGGGGCTACGGCCGTGTCGCCGTCGTCGGCACATCGCAAGGGGGCGCGAGCGTGCTCCTCGCGGCCGCGCGGGATCCAGCCATCGACGCCGTCGTGGCGGAGAATCCCTTCACGACCCTGCGTGAGCTCATGCGGCACGCGCTGCGCGATCAGCCTCCGCCCTCCGACTGGCTCCTCGAGGCCGTGATCGTGACCCACCTGCTGCGCACCGGCGGTCGCGGGCTCCCGAGCCCGTTGGAGGCGGTCGCCGCGATCCGCCAACCGCTCTACCTCATGCACGGGACGGCCGACCGGGTGATCCCCTACCAGCACAGCGAGCGCCTGCACGCGGCGGCGCCGGGCTCGCAGCTGTGGCTGGCCGAGGGGGCGGTCCACGCCGCCCTCTACAACCGCTACCCGGAAGAGTGGACCCGGCGGGTCCGCGGCTTCCTGGCCGGGACGGTGGGTCTGCCCCGCTGAGGCCGCTGCGAAGAGACCCCGGCCCTGTGGGACCGGGGCCTCTCGCAGTGGAGCCGACGGCCGGAGTCGAACCGGCGACCTACGCATTACGAATGCGTTGCTCTACCAGCTGAGCTACGTCGGCGAGACTCGCCTGGCGACCCCGGAACCTAGCCATCCCGCCGACCCGCTGGCAATCCACCGGCCCCGGCAGGAGCGGACCGGGGCCGCGCGGGCCGGTATGCTGCGCCCTCGATGCCGCACCTCGAAGCCCCCGACCGCAGGATCTGGCTCGATGGGCGCCTCGTGCCCTGGGCCGAGGCGACGGTCCACGTGCTGTCGCACAGCCACGCCCGGGGGTCGTTGGTCTTCGACTACATGAGCGTGAACGAGACGCCGCGAGGGCCTGCGATCTTCCGGCTCGCCGATCACGTGGCCCGCTTCCTCCACTCGGCGGAGCTCGTGGGGCTGCCGCTCGAGCGCGGCGCCGAAGAGCTGATCCGCGCCTGCAAGGAGGCTGTCCGGGCGAACCCCGGTGCGGCGGTCGTGAAGCTCCACGCCTATCTGCCCTCCGTCGAGATCGACGTCGTGCCGGCCGACGATCACGTAGCGGTGGCGATCGCGGCCTTCCACCCGCGCAAGGACGTGCTGGCGCACAAGCCCGGGCCGCTGCCGCGGACGCCCGAGACGGTGCGGATCTGGCTGGAGAAGGAGCGCCGCCAGCGCCGGCCGGACATCATGCACCCCCATGCCAAGGTCGCCGCGAACTACACGTCGCCGATGGCCGCCAAGTGGCAGGCCCGCAAACGCGGATACGACGAAGTGCTGCTGGTCGACGAGCGCGGCTTCGTCGCCGAGGGTCCGACGACGAACTTCTTCCTGGTCGACACGGAGGGCACCCTGCGTACACCGCCGGAGGAGTCCGTCCTGCTCGGCGTCACGCGGCGTTCGATCCTGGCGATCGCCGAGGCCGACGGGATCCCGTTCGTGGAGGAGCCGATCACCGAGGCGGCGCTGTTCGGCGCGGCCGAGGCCTTCCTGACCGGAACGAGCGCCGGTGTCTGGCCGATCGCCTCGGTCGACGACCGCACGATCGGGTCGGTCTGCCCCGGGCCCGTGAGCCTGGGCCTGCGCCGCCACTTCAAGGAGGTGGTGGCGGGCAAGGACCCGGCCTTCGCCAGCTGGCTGAGCTACGTCAACGAGTGAAGAGTTCGAGATCGACGTGAACCCGTGACCCAACGCATCCTCTCCGGCATCCAGCCTTCGGGCGAGCTGCACCTCGGCAACTACTTCGGTGCCATGCGCCAGCACGTCGACCTGCAGGAGCGCGGCGAGGGCATCTATTTCCTGGCCGACTACCACTCGATGACCTCGGTTCGCAGCGCCGCCGAGCGCAGGCAGGCGGTCGTGGACCTGGCCCTCGACTATCTGGCCTGTGGTCTCGACCCGTCCCGGGCCATCCTCTACCGCCAGTCCGATCTGCCGGAGACGACGGAGCTGGCGTGGATGCTGACGACCGTCACGCCCATGGGCCTGCTGCTCCGCGCCCACTCCTACAAGGACAAGGTCGAGCAGGGCCTCCAGCCGGACCACGGGCTCTTCGCCTATCCCGTGCTGATGGCCGCGGACATCCTGCAGTACAACCCCGACCTGGTTCCCGTCGGCCAGGACCAGAAGCAGCACCTGGAGATGACCCGGGACATCGCCGTCAAGTTCAACCAGGCCTACGCCTGCGAGGTCTTCGAGCTGCCGGAGCCCCACATCCTCGAGGACGTGGCGGTCGTGCCCGGAACGGACGGGCGCAAGATGAGCAAGAGCTACGGCAACGTCCTGCGGATGTTCTGGCCACAGAAGAAGCTCAAGAAGGCGGTGATGGCCGTGGTCACGGACTCGACGCCGGTCGAGGACCCGAAGGAGACGGAGCAGGCGGTGTTCCAGCTCTGGTCGCTCTTTGCCAGCGAGCCCGAGCGCGACGAGATGTTCGCGCGGGCCGCCGCCGGTGGCCTCGGCTACGGCGACGTCAAGAAGGATCTCCTGCAGCGCATCCTGGCCTTCTTCGGACCCATGCGGGAGCGACGCGAGGAGCTCGCGAAGCACCCCGACGACATCGAGGACGTGCTGCGCCAGGGGGCCGCCCGCGCCCGCGAGCTCTGCACCCCCATCCTCGAATCCGCCCGCCAAGCCGCCGGCGTCGGCCCCCGCCACCCCCGCTAGGGCCATTCTCTCAAGTTGTTCGGAACTCAAGAGAAGTGCCGGGCCATTTTCTTGAGTTGTTTGGGGGGTCAGCGGTCGAGGAGCTTGCGGAGGCGGGTGGCGACCTGCGTCGCGTTCTGGGGGCGGTCGTCCGGATCCTTGGCGAGGAGCTGGAGCAGGAGCTCCGCGAACGCGTCGGGTAGCTCCACGCCATGGATGCGCGGGTCGGGGGCCGGTGTGCTGCGGTGGTGCTCGGCGATGTCCCCGTCCTCGAAGGGCCGGTGCCCCGTCACCATCTCGAAGAGGGTGACGCCGAGCGAGTAGAGATCGGCGCGTCGGTCGATGTCGTCTGCGCCCCGGCTCTGCTCCGGCGCCATGTA
Source organism: Deltaproteobacteria bacterium (assembly GCA_029261775.1). Lineage (GTDB taxonomy): Bacteria > Myxococcota_A > UBA9160 > UBA9160 > UBA6930. The sequence goes on from JAJDAR010000073.1 coordinate 21,987, forward strand.
GTACGGCGTTCCGCCCGTCACGGTCGTCGCCTTGCGAACCTCGGCGGCCATCTTGGCGAGCCCGAAGTCCATGATCTTCACGATGCGTTCGTCCGTGAAGAACAGGTTCGCGCTCTTCACGTCGCGATGAACCAACCCTCGTTCGTGGGCGTAGCCCAGGCCGGCGCAGGCCTGGATGGCGAGGCGGCCGGTGTCGGCCCAGCTGAGCGAGCCACGCGCGCGCACCAGCTGCAACAGGTTGGCCCCGCGCAGCAGCTCCATGGTGATGAAGTAGATGCCGCCCTCGACGTCCACGTCGTGGACCGTGACGATGTTCGGGTGGTTCAGGCCGGCCGCGGCCTGCGCCTCGTGGAGGAAGAGCTCGACGGCGCGCGGATGATCCTTCAGGTTCTCGGGCAGCCGCTTCAGCGCGATCTCCCGATTCAGGCGACGATCGGTGACGCGGTAGACCACGCCCATGCCGCCGCTGCCGATCTGGTCGTGCAGCTCGTAGCGGCTGGCATCGCCGAAGGCCTTGCCGCGCAGGCTCAACGAGCTGGTCGAGATCGAGAGCTCGGCAGCGCGGCGGCGCATCGCCTCGATGCGGGTGGTCAGGTTCGCGACTTCGTCCGGATGCTCGCTGCGCAGCTCCTCGAGCAGCGTGACGGACCGGTCGGGCCGGCCGGCGCGGTCCAGGAGGTCCGCGTGCCAGACGCGAAGCTTCGGCGTGAGCTCGTTCTTGTCGCGGATGCTCACGGCCTCGTCGGCCTTCTGGATCGCGAGCTCGTCCTTGCCCTGCTTCTGGAAGGCCTCGGCCAGGATGCGACAGCACTGGAAGTAGCGGTCGTGGCGGCGCTCGACGCGGTGGAAGTTGCGGATCGCGCGCTCGACCTGGTCGTGCTGCATGGCCATGCGGCCGGCCTCGAAGAACTCGCCCTTCTTCTCGAGCACGTCGATCAGACGCGGCACCTCGCCCGCCTCCCGGTAGCAGATCAGCGCCGAATCCAGGTCGCCGGCATCCATGTAGGCCTTGCCCGCACGCAGCAGGTCGCCGTCGGCGTTGTACATCTCGGCCGCGCGCTCGAGGTCGCCGGCGGTCTCGAAGTGGCGCGCTGCGTCCTCGAAGCGGCCGTGCTCCGCCCACAGCTCGCCCGCCTCCAGGTGGCGACCGGCCTGCGCGAAACGCGCCGCGGCCTCCTCGATCGCCCCGAGCCCCTGGTGGAAACGCGCCGCCAACAACGCCGCGCGTTCCGCCTGCCCTGCCTTCTCGAGGGCGCTCGCCGCGACCGAGAGCTCTCCACGCAGGTAGGGTTCGACCGCGGACTCGCAGTTCTGGAACACGAGGGCGCCCTCGTCACCCAGATCGAAGACGAGCGTCATCGGGTCGAAGTCCTGGACCTCGATCGTCTTCTCGGCCGCCCTGCCGTGACCGGCCGCGAGGATCTCGTGCCGGCCGGGCTGGAGCCGCAGCTTCGCGCTGCCGTCCTTGGCGAGGCGGATCGAGTCCGGGTCGCCTCCGACGGCGATCCGGCCGCGCACGGGCCGTCCCTCCTGGATCAGGCGGACCTCGACGGCGCACGCCTCCGGCGCCCAGTCGAAGGCCACCCGGGTGACGCGCTTGCGAACGATCCGGATCTCGAGCTCGCGCTGAAGGACCTCGCCGTCGTCGAGCCGCCCCTCCATGCAGACCCACCACTCCCGGGCCGGAACTCCGCGGAAGAGCGTCTCGCGGGAGACGTGATGGTGCTCGAGGTCCGTCGACGGCCCGGCGCTCGGCTCGAAGTCCGGGGGCAGGCGCCGCGTCGGCGGGCGCGTCCGCAGCAGCCGAACGCTGAAGGTGCCCGAGCGCCCCGATGGCAGCTCGATCTCGACCGACAGGTCGCCACTGCGTTTGAGCAGACTGCGCACACCGAGGATCAGGGCCAGCAGCAGGGCGAGGGCAGCGCCCAGGAAGGCGGCCAGCTCGGCCGGACGCTCCTCGATCATCTCTTCGAGAGGGGAGCGATCCAGGCGGGCGCGGGGCGGCGCAGGGGCGGGCCGGACCACGGGCGCCTCCGCCTCGGGTCCGCTCCGATCCTTCTCGTAGACCTGCGCGAGCTCCTCGTACAGTTCCTTTCGGCCGGGAGCCTTCTCGATCGCCTCGCGCAGCGCGGCGGCCGCTTCGTCGAAGCGACCCTCGCGGCGATGCCGCTGGGCCTTCGCGCGGAGGCCCGCGATCGCGCGATCGTCGGTCGGCTCCGACTGCGCGGAGACCGCAGAGGGCCACAGCCACGCACCCAGGAGCAGGCTCGCGAGCAGGATCCGCGCGCGCCGCTGGGTCGGCGCGCGGCGACGCGCGGCCCGCGCGCACAGCCCCCCGCTGTGCGGTCCCGCGGGCTCCCCGCATGCCTGCCTCCAACCCTGCGTCATCACAGAGCGAATCGGCGGATCCGAGGGGCTGGTTGAGGGCTCGCTGCGTGTGCGCTTCGGGTTCCGACAATGACTGGGGGATTGTCCCCTCAGGCGGCTCGGGGGCCGGAGCCGGCGACGATCGACGGGGCCAGCCGCCGTTCCCGCCCCAGCGCCGCCCGGACCGCCGCCGCCGCCTCTTCGAGCAGGAGTTCCGTCTCCTCCCAGCCGAGACAGGCGTCGGTGATCGAGAGGCCGGGCTCGCGCGGGGAGGCGTGCCAGTCCTGACGACCCTCGCGGAGGTTGCTCTCGATCATCAATCCCATCAGGCCCGGCTGCCCAGCGCGCACCTGCTCCAGCACGGCTCGACAGACCCCGGTCTGGCGACGCGGGTCCTTGCCCGAGTTGTCGTGGGAGCAGTCCACCATCACGCCGCGCGCCAGGCCCTGGGACCGCAGCTGCAGGGCGGCCTCGGCCACGTGGTCAGCGCCGTAGTTCGGCCCCGAGCGACCGCCGCGCAGCACGATGTGCCGGTCCGGGTTGCCCCTCGTCTCGACGACGGCGATGGCTCCGTCGGCATCCACGCCCAGGAAGTGGTGGGCGTGGGCCGCCGAGACCATCGCGTCGAGCGCCACCTGGAGACCGCCCTCGGTCCCGTTCTTGAAGCCGACGGGCATCGACAGGCCGCTGGCCATCTCGCGATGGGTCTGGCTCTCGGTCGTGCGCGCGCCGATCGCCACCCAGGCGAGCAGGTCGGCGAGGTACTGCGGGATGACCGGGTCGAGCACCTCGCTGGCGCAGGGCAGGCCGATCTCGCCGATCTCGAGCAGCAGCTTCCGGGCGCGGCGCAGGCCCGTCTCCAGATCGCCGCTGCCGTCGAGATGGGGGTCGTTGATCAGGCCCTTCCAGCCGACGGTCGTGCGGGGCTTCTCGAAGTAGGTCCGCATCACGACGAGCAGCTCGGGGAGACGTCCGGCCAGCTTCGCGAGACGCTCCGCGTAGGCGAGGCTGCCGTCACGATCGTGGAGCGAGCAGGGCCCCACTACGAGCACGAGCCGCTCGGGATCGCGGCCGTGCAGCACGTGGCGAAGCTGCTCGCGGGCTTCGAGCACGCGGGCCCCCACTTCGGGAGGCACCGGGAACGCCTCCCGCAACGCTCCGGGCGAGGTCAAGCGCGAGAGGCTCGCGAGATTCCGGTCGTGGAGGGGCTCGGGCATGGGGTCTCCTGGGCCCGGACGCAGCCGGGCGATCGGCCAAAGAAAAAGCCCCGAGAGGTGAAGCTCTCGGGGCCGCGAAGTGGGGACTGTCGATGGACTCAGTCGCCGAACTCCTCCACCCCGGAGGCAAAGAAGCTGCCCCAGGTAAACCAGCGATAGGCGCGCGTGGCGGAGTGATGGCTCATCGACATCGTCTGGCCTGTGTACCGCACGGTCCCGAGCCCTGCAAATCCGGCGCGCCGACGCCCAGCTGGCGCGACCCTCATGCGAGCACCGCCAGCTGCCGCGACCCTCATGCGAGCACGGCCAGCTGCCGCGACTGGGCGAGCAGGACACCGTCCCGGGACCAGATCTCGCCGTCCTCCTCGAGGAAGCCCTCGCGGGCCTCGCGGGTCCGGAAGATCGCCAGCACGAAGTCGTCGGCGTTCGCTGGCGGCAGGCTGGCCCGGACGTGCACGGTGAGGTCGACGGTCGGAACGCCCATCGAAGTCTCGAGGTCCCGGGTCGCGAACACGGCCGGTGCCCAGGCGTCCGCGTAGGCCGCCATCAGCGCGTCGTCGAGAGGGCGAGGCTCCACGAGGCGGATCCAGCCGCCGCTCAACGCCTCGCGCCCCCGAACCTCGCTCCAGGGTCCGCTGCCGATCGCCGGGCGCTCGTCGTACAGGGCGTGGATCGGAACGGCCGACTTCGCCTTGCGCGGCTCCAGCTCTTCGGGGGGGAGCACCTCGGGCATGGTTGCATGGTGTAGCTCACCGGCCTGCCGGGGTTTCGAGAACGCAGCGATCGCCAGCGCCTGCGGGCGACCCGCCTGGATCATCCGGGCGGTGACGCTGGTCAGGGAGCGGCCCACCCGCTCGACCGTGGTGTGGATCTCGGCCGGACCCACCGACGGCGGGCGCAGGAAGTGCACGGTCAGCGAGCGGAGGCCCCGGCTCGGGTCCGCGACCGCCGCCTCGAGCGCGCGCACCAGGACGGCCGCCAGATAGCCACCGTTGGGGCCCCGCACGATCCACCAGGCCGGGTCGAGCCGGGCCTGGTAGCGGCCCGGGCCGAGCGCCTCCACCGCCGTGTCGCGGTCGAATCGGGTCGGGACGGAAGGGCTCATCGCGGGCCCAGGGTAGTGGAAAAGATCAGGAATTCCAGGCATCTACAAGGACTCGTTCGTCCGAATGAAAACGACATTGATTTTCGTTTTCGTTATGCGATCCTGATCAGGTGCTCGTCTGTCACTGCCACGGCCTATCCGATCGGGAGATCCGCCGCACCGTCCGGGACGGCGCGGACTCCTGCGGGCAGGTCACCCGCCAGTGCGGGGCGGGCGGGGGATGCGGCGGCTGCCAGCCGCTGATCCACGAGATCGTCGAGCAGGAGCGCGAGGCCGCCTCCCGGACGCTGGGTCTCGACCGCGCCGCCGCTCGCTAGCGCCGCGGCGTCGGCCTTTCCGGTCTCGCCCCGGCTGCACGAGCGTGGGATCCTCTGCTCCGACGGGACCACGCATCGGATCCACGGATCCTGGAGGAAGGCATGCCGCAAGGTGACGCTGGCGTGATCGAAGCGCTGAACGAGATCCTCACCGCGGAGCTGACCGCGATCAACCAGTACTTCGTGCACGCCAAGATGCTCGAGAACTGGGGCTACAAGCGACTGGCCAAGGTCAAGTGGGACGAGTCCGTCGACGAGATGAAGGACGCGGACCGCTTGATCGAGAGGATCCTGTACCTCGAGGGCACGCCGAACATGCAACGCCTTTCTCCCGTGCGCGTGGGCGAGGACCCGATCGAGCAGCACCGCCTCGATCTCGAGATGGAGTTGGCCGCCGTGAAGCGATACAACGACGCCATCGCGCTGGCCCGCGAGAAGGCCGACAACGGCACGCGCGAGCTTCTCGAGCGTCACTTGAAGAGCGAGGAGGAGAGCGTCGACTGGCTGGAGTCGCAGCTGCACCTCGCCGGGCAGCTCGGCACCGAGGCCTATCTGGCCGAGCAGCTGCACGAGTAGGACGCCGCGTCCGCGGGCTCACCCCGCGAGACCCTTCCGTGAGCCGGGCTCGCCCCGCGAGATCCTTCCGTCAGCGCGGCTCGTCCCGCGAGATCCTTCCGTCAGCGCGGCTCGCCCCGCGCGAGCTGTCGCAGGCGTTCGCCGGCCACCATCGCCATCGCGGCCTGCAGGTTGTACGAGGGGATGAAGCCGTGCATGGGCAGGCGCAGCACCTCGTCGCAGGCGTCGAGCACCGCGCTGGGGATGCCGTGCCGCTCGCCGCCCAGCACGAAGAGGGCGGGCCCCGTCAGGTCGAGGTCCCACGGCGCCAGCGTCCCCACGTCCTCGATCGCGAGCACACGGCGCCCGGCCGCCCGCGCGTCCGCGAGGGTGGACGCGGCCGGCTCCCAGAAGACGGGCATGAAGCGGTCCGCGCGCATCGAGGCGCGGAGCGCTTCCCGACGTCCCTCGTGGAGGAAGCTGCCGTCGATGAAGACCCCTGCCGCGCCCGACACCTCCGCCGCGCGGATCGCAAAGCCGGTGTTGCCGGGATAGGCGAGGCCGACCAGCGACCACACGCAGCCGCCGGCGCCCAGCACGTCGGCCCGGGAGTCTCCGGGGTCCGGGCCGACCAGCGCGAGGACGTCGGGAGGGGGATCGAGCTTGCCGAGCCGCCAGAGCGAGTTGGCGCTCGTCGTGCGGACCTCGATGCCTGCGGCCCTCGCGCGCACGATCACGGCGCGCGCCGCAGGATCGGCGGGAGCCTCCGCCGTGAGGAGCAGGCGCACGGGCCGGCCCGCGTCGAGCGCGGCCTCGATCTCCGCTGCGCCCGCCAGCTGCACACGGTTCCGATCGGGGTCGGCCGCGGCCTCGTTCAGCGGGTCGTCGTGCACGGGGCCTTCACTGCGCGGGCGTCCACAGGAAGTAGGCGTTGGCCCGCCCCTCGGGCCCGTCGTCGAGGTATCGAAGGCGGAGCGGCAGCCCCGGCGCCTCCTCCATCCGGTCGAGCTCCGCGTCGTCCGGGAAGTGGCCGTAGCGGAGGCGACCCTTGCCTTCACCGAAGCTCGTCAGCCGGTCGCCGTCCTCGGTGTCGGCCCCGTCGATCCCGACCTCCTCGAAGGGAACGCGGCGTTTCTCCTCGTCCCCGATGCGTCGCCAGAAGGCCAGGGCCAGGGTGCCGCCCGGAGCGACTCGCCCCGCGAGCGTGCGGAGCAGGGCCAACCGGCGATCCTCCCCCGGGACGTGATGCAGGACGGCGATCAGCGTCACCAGGTCGAAGGGCCCCGGCGGCAGCGCGTCCGGCGTCTCTTGCACGTCGAGCCGGACGAGCCGGCGCACGCGCGGTCCGTCGGCGCGCGACGTCGCGAGCGCCAGCAACTCGGGCGACGCATCGACACCCGTGTACTCCGCGTCGGGCTGCTGCTCGGCCAGCAGCGCCGCGAAGCGCCCGTGGCCGCAGCCGACGTCCAGGACCTGGCGGGGAGGGCGGGGCAGCTCGCGGAGCAGGCGCTGCATGCCCGGCCACGGCCGGGTGCGCTTCGCCGCGAACAGCTCCGCGTGGGTCCGGTAGAATCGGTCATTGATGGCGCGCAGCGCGCGCACGGTCTCGGGGGCCATGGAGCGAGCCAGTCTATCGGCAGGGGTGAGCAGCGGCGACCAGGAACCGGTCCCCGTGGCGGACACCCTCGTCGCGATCCTCGGCGAGCTCGTCGGCGCGTCCGGGCGGGGTCCGATCGAAGCCGATCGGCTCGACACCGTGTTGCGTCGCCACCCCAAGGACGGGCGAGGCTTCCACTCGAAGAAGGAGATCCTCCGCGCGTTCCGCGAGACGTCGTCCCTGTGGCCGATCGATGAAGACACCTTCGCCGAGCGCCTGCGCACCTGCCCGACCCGGTCGCAGTCGGGGATCCTCCCCGTCACGGTCCTGACGAAGCCGTTTCCGTGCCCGGGTCGCTGCGTCTTCTGCCCGGACGACGTGCGCATGCCCAAGAGCTACCTGTCCGACGAGCCGGGCTGCCAGCGCGCGCTCGCCCACGACTTCGATCCCTACCGCCAGACCTGGAGTCGGCTGGCCGCCTACCACGAGATGGGGCACCGCACCGACAAGGTCGAGCTGATCGTGCTGGGCGGCACCTGGTCCTCCTATCCACAGCGCTACCAACGCTGGTTCGTCGCCCGCTGTTTCGAGGCCTTGAACGACTTCGGCGACGCTCGGGATCTCCGGGGGCCCGCTCGCGAGGCCGCGCCGGAAGACGCGCCCTGGGATCGCGTCGCCGCGGCGCATCGGGCGAACGAGAGTGCGGGGACCCGCTGTGTGGGGCTCTCGCTCGAGACCCGGCCCGACCACGTGTCCGCGGCCGAGGTGCTGCGGCTTCGCAGGCTCGGCGTGACGAAGGTCCAGCTCGGCCTGCAGAGTCTCTCCGACGAGGTGCTCGCCGCCAACCGCCGCGGCCACGACGTGGCCTGCTCACGGCGCGCGATGACCCGGCTGCGACGCGCCGGCTTCAAGCTCCACGTGCACTGGATGCCGAACCTGGTGGGGGCCGATCCCGAGAGCGACCGCCGCGACTTCGCGAGGCTCTTCGAGGACCCCGCCCTGTGCCCCGACGAGCTCAAGATCTACCCATGCAGCCTGCTCGAGACGGCGGAGCTGATGCAGGTGCACGCCCGCGGCGAGTGGGCGCCCTACGGGCACGAGGAGCTGGTGGCCCTGCTGGTCGATTGCCTGCCCCGCGTGCCCGCGTGGTGCCGGGTGACCCGCGTGATCCGGGACATCCCGTCGCCCGACATCGTCGTCGGCAACCGCCAGACGAACCTGCGCGAGGTCGTGGAGGCCCGGATCCGCGAGTCAGGCGGGAGACTCGAAGAGATCCGCAGCCGCGAAGTTCGCGGCGAGCGGATCCCGGCGGCGACGCTCGGGTTCTCCGAGCGCGTCTACCCGAGCCAGGTCGGCGAGGAGTGCTTCCTGGAGATGAGCACTCCGGACGGTCGGATCGCCGCGTTCCTTCGGCTCACGCTTCCGGAACCCGCCGCGACCGGTGATGCGCCGGAGGAGCTGGCGGGAGCGGCGCTGCTCCGCGAGGTGCACGTCTACGGTCCGGCCGCTTCACTGGGCGAGCGCTCGGACGGTACCGTGCAGCACGCCGGTCTGGGGGCCGAGCTCGTGCAGCGTGCGGCCCGCCGCAGCCGCGCAGCCGGCTTCGACTCCCTGGCGGTGATCTCCGCCGTCGGGACGCGCGGCTGGTACCGTCGGCTCGGGTTCCGGGACGGCGTCGACTACCAGCATCTGCCCTTGTCCTGACGGACGCCTCGCACCGGGCCGCGGTCGGCCGCTCGGCGTCAGGACTCGGCCCGGAACTCCAGCGCCTCGCCCGAGAGCCGCGCATCGGCGACGACCTTCGTGCCGGGCGGGAACTCGCCCTCGAGGATCTTCATCGCCAGCGGGTCCTGGACCATGCGCTGGATCACCCGCTTGAGCGGCCGGGCGCCGTAGTGGGGGTCGTAGCCCTTGTCGGCGAGCAGCGTCTTGGCCTCCTCGGTGAGGGTCAGCTCCACCTTCCGGTCGGCGAGCAGTGCGCGCACTCGCTCGAGCTGGATCTCGACGATCCGGCCGAGGTGCTCTCGGCGCAGCTGGTGGTACAGGATCACGTCGTCGACGCGGTTCAGGAACTCGGGCTTGAAGTGCGCCCGCAAGGCCTCCATCACCTGGCCTTCGGCCTCTGCCTCCTCGCCCTCGCGCATCTCGACCAGATACTGGCTGCCGATGTTCGAGGTGAGGATCAGGACGGTGTTGCGGAAGTCGACCGTGCGGCCCTGGCCGTCGGTCAGGCGCCCGTCGTCCAGGATCTGGAGCAGGGCGTTGAAGACGTCGGGGTGAGCCTTCTCGATCTCGTCGAAGAGCACGACGCTGTAGGGCCGGCGCCGCACTGCCTCGGTCAGGTAGCCGCCCTCGTCGTAGCCGACGTAGCCGGGGGGCGCGCCGATCAGCCGTGAGACGGAGTGCTTCTCCATGAACTCGCTCATGTCGAGGCGGACCATGGCCTGCTCGTCGTCGAACAGGAAGTTCGCGAGGGTGCGCGCCGTCTCGGTCTTGCCAACGCCCGTCGGGCCCAGGAAGAGGAACGAGCCGATCGGCCGGTTCGGGTCCTGCAGCCCGGCGCGTGCGCGGCGCACTGCGTTCGAAACGGCCGTCAGCGCCTCGTCCTGACCGATCACCCGGCTCCGCAGCTCGTCCTCCATGTGGAGGAGCTTCTGCTGCTCGCCCTCGAGCATCTTGCTGACGGGGATGCCGGTCCACTTCGAGACGATCTCCGCGATCTCTTCGGTCGTGACCTCCTCGGTGAGCACCGAGCCGTCCTTCTGGAGGTCTTCGAGGTGGCTCCCTTCGCTCTCGAGGTCCTGCTCGAGCTGACGCAGCAGGCCGTACTGGATCTCTGCCGCCCGTTCGAGGTTGCCGCTGCGCTGTGCGCGCTGCAGCTCGGCCGAGAGCTCCTCGCGCTGCTCCTTGAGCTCGCGCACCTTCGAGATGGCCCCCTTCTCGTTCTCCCAGCGCGCCTGCAGCGCGCCGGCCTGATCCTGGATCTCGGCGATCTCCTGCCCCACGGCCTCGAGGCGCTCCGCGCTCGCCGGATCGGTCTCCTTCTTGAGCGCCTCGCGCTCGATCTCGAGCTGGGTCCGCTTGCGGAGCAGCTGGTCGAGCTCCTCGGGCATCGAGTCGATCTGGACGCGGACGCGGCTGGCGGCCCCGGCCACCAGGTCGATGGCCTTGTCCGGCAGGAAGCGGTCCGCGATGTAGCGGTGCGAGAGGCTCGCGGCGGCGACCAGCGCGGCGTCCTGGATGCGTACGCCGTGGTGCACCTCGTAGCGCTCCTTGAGCCCGCGCAGGATCGAGACGGTGTCCTCGACCGTCGGCTCTCCGACCATCACCGGCTGGAAGCGGCGCTCGAGCGCGGCGTCCTTCTCGACGTACTTGCGATACTCGTCGAGAGTCGTGGCGGCGACACAGCGGAGATCACCGCGGGCGAGGGCGGGCTTCAGCATGTTGGCCGCGTCGGCCGCGCCCTCGGCGGCACCGGCCCCGACGATCGTGTGCAGCTCGTCGATGAAGAGGATGATCTGGCCGTCCGCCTCCTGCACCTCGCGCAGCACGGCCTTCAGGCGGTCTTCGAACTCGCCGCGGTACTTCGAGCCCGCGATCATCGCGCCGATGTCGAGGGACACGACCCGCCGATCGAGCAGGCTCTCGGGGATGTCGCCCGCGACGATACGCTGGGCCAGGCCCTCCACGATGGCCGTCTTGCCCACTCCGGGCTCGCCGATCAGCACGGGGTTGTTCTTGGTGCGCCGCGAGAGCACCTGGATGACGCGACGGATCTCCTCGTCGCGGCCGACCACGGGGTCGAGCTTGCCGGTCCGGGCGACGTCCGTGAGGTCCCGCCCGAACTTCGCGAGCGCCTGGTACTTCGACTCCGGATCCGGATCCGTCACCCGGGAGCTGCCGCGCACGGTCGCCAGGGCCTGCTCCACGGCGGCCCGGTCCACGCCGGCCTCGCGCAGGACACGGCCACAGTCGTCCTGCTTCTCTTCGACCAGCGCAAGCAGCAGGTGCTCGGTGGAGACGTACTCGTCCTTGCGGGCGTCGGCCTCGTCGAAGGACCGGTCCAGGACCCGCTGCAGGGACGGAGAGATCGTGGGCTGGCTGCCGCCGTGCACCTTGGGGAGCGCCTCGAGCAGCTGCTCGACGTCGGCTCCGAGCGCGTCGAGGGACACGCCGATCTTCTGGAGGATCGGCACCGTGCTGCCCTCGGCCTGGGCGAGCAACTCGCGCAGCAGGTGCGCCGGTGCGATCTGGTTGTGGCCGCGGCCCGTCGCCTGACTCTGGGCTTCGGACAGGGCCTCCTGGCTCTTCAGGGTGAGCTTGTCGAATCGCATGCGCGGACCCTAAGCACACACCGCGCCATGGCAAACGGCCGGGCCCGCGGGCGGGGCCCCGGGGGAATCCCCGAGGCCGCCGGGCCGGGTCGCAGCGGGCTCAGCCCGCGGGCTTGAGCGCGACCAGCTGCTCGGATTCGCCGCGGCGGACCACCAGGATCGCGCCCGCCTTCTTCTCCGTGATCCGATCCCGGAAGGTCTTGATGTCGTCGACCCTGTGGCGATTCACCTCGACGATCAGATCGCCGCGCCGCAGGCCGGCCTCCTCCGCCGGGCTCTCGGGCTCGACGCCACTCACCACCACGCCCGCGGCCTCGTCGTCGACGCCGAGCCGCGCGGCGATCTCCGGGGTCAGGCGCTGCACGGCGAGGCCGTAGGAGCCGGTCTCCTCGTCCTCTCCGGGCTTGGAGGTCGACGCCACCTCGTCGCCGTCGAGGTCGGCGAGGCGCACGTTGAAGGTCTTCCGCTTGCCCTCGCGCACGACCACGACCTTGGCGTCGGTCCCGACCGGGGTCCCCGCCACGAGCTTCGGGAGCTTCTCCATGCTCTCGACGGGCTTGCCGTTGAACTCGACGATCACGTCGTAGCGCTCGATGCCGGCCGCGGCCGCCGGGCTCTCGGGCTCGACCCCATCGACCAGCGCGCCCTCGCGTCCGTCGAGCTCGAGCAGCTCCTCGAACTTCTCGTCGACCGGCCGGATGCGGACTCCGAGGTAGCCGCGGGAGACGCGGCCCTTGGTCTCGAGCTGCGGCAGGATGCCCTTTGCGACGTTGATCGGCACGGCGAAGCCGATCGTGTTCGCCTGCGGATTGATGGCGGTGTTGATGCCCACGACCTCGCCGCGCAGGTTCAGCAGCGGGCCTCCCGAGTTGCCCGGATTGATGGCGGCATCGGTCTGGATGAAGTCGTCGAAGCGGCGCGTCTCGTCGCGATTGATCTGGCGATGCTTGGCGCTGACGATGCCCGCCGTGACGGTGTGCTCGAGCCCGAAGGGGTTGCCGATCGCCACGACCCAGTCGCCGGGCCGGATCCGGTCCGAGTCACCGAAGGGGAGGGCCTCGAGATCTTTCTTGGGCTCCACCTTGATGAGGGCCAGATCCGTCTTTGCGTCGCGCCCCACGACCTCTGCTTCGAGCACGGAATCGTCGTTGAAATGCACTTCGATCTTGTCCACGTCTTCGACCACGTGGTTGTTGGTGACGATGTAGCCGTCCGAGCGGATCACGAAGCCCGTGCCGAGCGCGGGCACGTTGCGCCCGCGGCCCTGGGGGATCCCGAAGAACTCCTCGAGGGGGTGGCGCGGCCCGCGCTGCGCCCCCAGCTTGCGCTTCGTCTGGATGTTCACGATCGCGGGCGACGCACGCTCCGCGAGATCGGCGAAGCTGCCGGGTGCTCCACCCGGAGGCGATACCGCATCGAGCGTTGCACCCTCCTGCCAGAGCGCCGGCTCGGACGCCGCGGTGTCGTTGCCTCGACCGAACAGGTCGACGGCCTGGGCGACGTTGTCTCGCACGTTGATGTGGACGTCGACGACACCCGCCGCCAGCAGAAGTCCGACGGCGAGGCCGAGGGTCAGGATCCAACGCAATCTTCGCATGGAAGGTCATCTCCGTGGCTCGCCAGGATCCGGCCCGTCCCCAGGGCAGGGGAGCGCGCCGGAGACCCTGGGGCCGAGCAGTAGGACGCTCTCGGGCGTCCGGGGGTTCCCCGCGCCTCGGTCTCAGGTGAGAGGGACGTTGACATGGTATCGGCGCGGACCCCTTCGAACCACGATCAGCGCGCGGAGCTGCCCCCGCAGGTCGACCACGGCGCGCCGCAGCTGGCCGGGATCGCCGAGAGGCCGCCCCGCCAGGGCCAGGATCCGGTCGCCGGCCTCGAAGCCCACCCGGGCGGCGCCGCTGCCCGGGCGGACCGCCGCGACCACGAAGTGGCCCTCGGCCGGCTCCAGGCGCAAGCCCGTGAGCTGCTCGGCCAGGGCGACCACCGCGTCCCCTCCGATCTCGCTGGCGACGATCTCGACCGAGCGGGAGCGGCCCCCCCGGTGGACCACGAGCTCGTGTTTCTGGCCGGCTGTACTCCGCTCGAGCAGCTCGTAGACCTCGCGGGCGGAGCGGACCGGGCTTTCTCCCAGCCGGGTGATCACGTCGCCGCGCTGGACCGGCCCCCCGTGGGCCGGACCGTCGGGTCGGACCCGGTTGACGACGGCCCCGCGCAGGTCGTCGGGCAGGCCGAGCAGCTCCGAGAGCTTCGGATCGAGGTCCTGCAGGTCGAGCCCCAGCCAGACCGGCACGACCTCGCCCTTGGTGATCAGCTCGCGGACGATGCGCTTGGCCACGTCGATGGGGATCGCGAAGCCGATGCCCTGGGCGCC
>JAJDAR010000074.1 GCA_029261775.1 Deltaproteobacteria bacterium
CCCCGACGCCATCGCCATCCTCGGAGGAACCGGAGACCAGGGTCTCGGCCTCGCCCTGCGCTTCGCCAAGGCGGGTCGTCCGGTCGTGATCGGCTCGCGCAAGGCGGACCGCGCCGTGGCTGCGGCCGACGAGGTTCGGGAGAAGGTGTCGGGGGCCGAGGTCTCCGGCTTCGAGAATGCGGAAGCCACCCCGAAGGCCCGGATCGTGATCCTGTCGGTGCCCTTCGAGCACACCGCGTCGACGGTGAAGGGCATCCGCGAAGCGCTGACGCCCGGCCAGATCGTGGTCTCCATGGCCGTGCCGCTGGCGACGGCGATCGGCGACGGCGCGGTGCGGACCCTGGGCATCTGGCAGGGCTCTTGCGCCGAGATGGTCGCGAGCCTCGTGCCCAAGGAGGTGGAGGTGGTCTCCGCCTTCCAGAACGTGTCGGCCCACCGTCTGCAACACCTCGAGGATTCCGTCGACTGCGACGTCATCGTGTCGGGCGCCAAGGAGCCGCGCGAGCGCGTCGCCGAGCTCTGCGACCTGGTGCCGGGCTTGCGCGGGATCAACGGCGGGCCGCTCCCCAACGCGCGCATCATCGAGGAGATGACGGCGCTGCTGATCGGGCTCAACATCCGCTACAAGGTCCCCGAGGGTCTCGGCTGGCGGCTGACCGGCCTTCCCGAGTAGCGATGGGCGTGTACGCTGAAGCCAAGGCCCGGTTCGCCCTCCACCTCGAGCAGAACCGCTACCCGGGGCGCGGCATCGTGATCGGACGCGAAGCGTCCGGCGAAGCCTGGCTCCAGGTCTACTGGATCATGGGCCGCAGCCCGAACAGCCAGAACCGGATCTTCGTGGCGGAGGGTCCCGCGCTCCGGACCGAGCCCCACGATGCCGCGGCCGTCGAGGACCCCTCGCTGATCATCTACGAGGCCATGCTCGAGCTGCCGGGCGTGCACCTGGTCTCGAACGGCGACCAGACGCGGACGATCTTCGACGTGATCCAGGCGGGCGGCAGCTTCGAGAGCGCCCTCGAGATGCGCGAGCGCGAGCCCGACGCGCCGAACTTCACGCCCCGCATCAGTGCCATGCTCGATCTGCGCGGTGGCGACCCCGAGCTCGCGCTCTCGATCCTTCGGGCCAACGCCGTCGACCCCGCCCTCACCGATCGCACGACCTTCCGCCCGGCCGCTCCGCCGCCGGGCCTGGGTCTGTGCCTCACCACCTACGAGGGCGACGGCGACCCGTTGCCTCCGTTCCGCGGAGATCCGCTCTGGATGCCGCTCGGCGGCACGGCGGCCGAGATCGCCGAGCGCTATTGGAGCGCGCTCGATGCGGGCCACCGCGTGGCCCTCGCCGTCAAGAGGATTCCCAGCGACGGCAGCCCGGTGCAGATCGAGTTGCGCAACCGCCACCGCTAAAGGATCGCGCCCGTCCCTCCGATTGGGGAGCGATCCGGTGAGCTGCAAGGTCGGCCGGGTCTCCACCAGGAGTCCGCCGGGCATGATCCGTGACGAAGGCCGAGCCGATCCGGGGAGCCCTCCGGCTGTCGGCGACGCCGAAGCCGGGAACCCGCCGGCCCTCGGTCGCGCCAGTGACTGGATCCTGCTCGCCCACGCCTCCGACCGCCTCCGCCGGGACCTGCAGGCCTCGCTGGCGCCCCTCGGCCGGCCGGTCCGGGCGGTCGCGGACGGAGCCGGGGCGGCCGAGGCCTTGCGACGCGACCCCCCGATGGCCGCGGTCCTGCAGGCCGACCTGCCGGGGCGGACCGGGCTCGAGCTCTGCCGCGCCCTGCGCTCCCACGCCATGACCCGCGATCTGCCGATCCTGGTGCTGACCAGCGGGCCCGAGGGGGGAGGCGAGGCCCTGCACGCCGGCGCCACCGACGTCGTGCCGCTGCCCATCGAGCCCGTCGTGCTCGCCCGGCGCCTGACGATGGCCATCGAGCTCTCGCGCGGGCGTCGCCAGCTCGCCCGCAGCCGTTCCGCGCTGCGGGGTCTCCAGCAGCTGGCCGGCATCGCGACCTGGGAGCTCGACATCGCGACCGGCGACTTCCTCTCGACCGACGAGCTGCATCGCCTGTTCGGATTCGAACCGGCCGACAAGGCCGGCCTCGAGCTGCTGCTCTCCCGCATCGCCCCCGAGGACCGCCAGGTGGTCCGCAGCTTCTTCCACATGTGTCGCGAGAGCGGCGAGGGCTTCAGCGTCGAGACGCGCATCGCCCTGCCGGATCGCAGCTTCCGGGTCATCCACTGGCAGGCCGAGGTGCTGCGCGATGCCGCCGGTCGCAGCTCGCGCATCGTCGGCAGCGTGCAGGACGTCACGGAGCGCACCCGGGCCGAGGAGCAGGTACGCCACCTGGCCTACCACGACGGTCTCACGGGGCTGACGAATCGCAACGCGTTCATGGAGCGGCTGGAGGAGGCCCTCGAAACGGCGCGCCGTCACCGCCGCCGCGTGGCGTTGCTCTTCCTCGATCTCGACCACTTCAAGCGCATCAACGACAGCCTCGGCCACTCGACGGGCGACCGCCTGCTGCAGGAGGTCGCCCGCCGGCTCAGCGCCTGCGTCCGGCAGAGCGATCTGGTCACCCGCTCCGTCGGGAGCGTCGGCGGCGTCTCCCGACTCGGCGGTGACGAGTTCACGGTCCTGCTCTCCGAGATCTCGGGCGCCGACGATGCGGGGCGTGTCGCCCGCTCGATCCTCGAAGCGCTCTCCGAACCGATCGTGATCGGCCACAACGAGCTCCGGATCGGCGTGAGCATCGGGGTCACCGTCTTCCCCAACGACGGAGCCGACGTGGACACGCTGCTGCGCAACGCCGACGTCGCGATGTACGAGGCCAAGGAGCAGGGCCGCAGCAACGTCCAGTTCTTTTCCGAGGCGCTCTGTGAGACCGAGCAGCGCCGCTCCGCGCTCGAGGGGGGCCTCACCCAGGCGATCGAGGGCGAGCACTTCGAGCTGCTCTACCAGCCGCAGGTGGACGTCGTGGAGGGCCGCGTGGTGGGCGTGGAGGCGCTGCTGCGCTGGCGCCATCGGGCCCTGGGGGCGATCTCGCCCGGCGAGTTCGTGCCAGTCGCGGAGGATGCCGGCCTGATTCCGAGGATCGGCGAGTGGGTGCTCGAGGCCGCCTGCCGTCGCGCCCGCGCCTGGCTCGACGAGGGCCTGGCGCCGGTCCGGCTCAGCGTGAACACCTCGCCGCGCCAGTTCGAGAGCGAAGCCATCGTCGAGAGCGTGGGGCAGATCCTGTTCGACACCGGCCTCCCGCCCCGACAGCTGGTGCTCGAGGTGACCGAGACCGTGTTCACCCGCGATCCGGAGTCGGTCGCCGGGCTCCTCCGCGAGCTCAAGGGCCTCGGCGTGCAGATCTCGCTCGACGACTTCGGGACCGGCTATTCGTCGCTGTCCTACCTCAAGCGCTTCCCGGTGGACGAGATCAAGATCGACCACTCGTTCGTGCGGGACGTCCCCCTCGACCCGGACGACGCATCGATTATCCAGGCGATCCTGTCGATCGGAGAGACGCTCGGCATCGCCGTGGTGGCGGAAGGCGTCGAGACCCCGGAGCAGTGCCGATTCCTTCGCCAGCGCCGTTGTCGCTTCATGCAGGGCCATCTCTTCAGCCCGGCTCTCGAAGAGCCCGTGCTGGTCGCGGGCCTTCGCGACGGCTCCCTGCACGCGACCTTGCGCCCGTTGCTGGACCCGCTCGCGCAGAGCCGCTAGCGCCCCCAGACATACCTGTGTTTCCAGGCAGTTGCGGGCCCTTCTTGCGAGTCCGGGAGGTGTGGGAAGCCCTCCCGCACCTCCCAGGGGGTGCGAAACGCCTTCAAACACGAGGGCTTGTGGTAGACTCCTCCGTCCAACACCAGATTTGGTGGTTGGCGCCGACTTTTTCGTTGACTCGCGAAGCGCCAACCGGGTAAGAAAGACTCTACGGGGATGATCTCCCTTCGACGGCCTGGGGGGTTCGTTAACAGGCGGTTGTCGAGGGGATTGAGCTTGCGGTGGGAAGGAGGACCTGCCCTGGCTCGGGGGCCCCGGGTTCTACCCGGGGCCTCTCTCGTCTCTGGACTCTTCCCGGCCTCCGGGCGGACGGGACGACCGTCAGGACAGACCGACCGTCAGCGAAGACCGACCGTCAGGTAAGACCGTAAGGACAGCCAGGACAGGATAGACAGGGCAGGGCATCGGTCAGGAGAGCCGGCGCCATCGAACACATCCGGGCAGAGCAACGCAAGACAAGGCGATGCCATGCTAGAGCGGGCAGGGGGAACGCGGTGACCGATCGGGACGAGACGCAGACAGGTGGCCAGGACCAGGACCACGACCACGCCAAGGCAGGACGGGACGCCGGCTCCAGCCGCGCCGCGGGCTCCAAGCCGCAGGCGGCCGGACAGGGCGTCCTGCGGGCCGTGGGCTCGGGTCGTCCGTCCAAGGGCCGGCGCAAGGTCAAGGGCGTCGAGATCCCGCGCTTCTTCAGCCACGAAGGCGTGCACCCCTTCGACGAGATCGCCTGGCAGAAGCGCTCCGCGACCATCGCGAACGAGCGCGGTGAGGTCATCTTCGAGCAGAAGGACGTCGAGATCCCGGCCAGCTGGTCCCAGCTCGCGACCAACGTCGTCGTCTCCAAGTACTTCCGTGGCCACCTCGATACGCCGGATCGCGAGACCAGCGTCAAGCAGCTGATCGGCCGGGTCGTGGACCGGATCCACGAGTGGGGCACCGAGGGCGGCTACTTCCGCACGGCCGAGGACGGCGAGCGCTACAAGGCCGAGCTCTCGCACCTGCTGGTCAACCAGAAGATGGCCTTCAACAGCCCCGTCTGGTTCAACCTGGGCGTGAAGAACACGCCGCAGCAGGCGAGTGCGTGCTTCATCAACTCGGTCGAGGATCGCATGGAGTCGATCATGGACCTGGCCAAGACCGAGGCCATGCTCTTCAAGGGCGGCTCGGGCACCGGGTCCAACCTCTCCGGCATCCGCTCCTCCAAGGAGCTGCTGGCCGGTGGGGGCACTGCCTCCGGTCCGGTCTCCTTCATGAAGGGCCTCGACTCGTTCGCTGGTGTCATCAAGTCCGGTGGCAAGACGCGGCGCGCGGCCAAGATGGTGATCCTGAACGTCGACCATCCGGACATCCGCGAGTTCATCCACTGCAAGGCCGACGAGGAGAAGAAGGCCTGGTCGCTGATCGACGCCGGCTACGACGGTGGCTTCAACGTGCCGGGTGGCGCCTACGACTCGGTCTTCTTCCAGAACGCCAACCACTCGGTGCGGGTGACCGACGAGTTCATGCGCGCCGCCCTCGACGAACGCCCCTGGCAGACCCGCTCGGTCACGACGGGCGAAGCGGTCGAGAGCATGGCGGCGAAGGAGCTGTTGGACGAGATCGCCGAGGCGGCCCACGTCTGCGGCGACCCGGGCATGCAGTACGACTCCACCATCAACCGGTGGAACCCGGTGAAGGCCTCGGGGCGCATCAACTCCAGCAACCCGTGCTCCGAGTACATGTTCCTCGACGACACGGCCTGCAACCTGGCCAGCCTCAACCTGATGCAGTTCCTCCGGGAGGACGGCGAGTTCGACGTTCAGGCCTTCCGGCGGGCGGCGTCGCTCACGATCCTGGCCCAGGAGATCCTGGTCGACTTCGCCGACTACCCGACGCCGGCGATCGGCCGCAACAGCCACCTGTTCCGCCCCCTCGGCCTCGGCTACGCGAATCTCGGAGCGCTGCTGATGGCGCAGGGCCTGCCCTACGACAGCGACGAGGGGCGCAACGTGGCCGCTGCGATCACGTCGCTGATGTGCGGCGAGGCCTATCGGACCAGCGCCGAGGTCGCCGAGGCCATGGGCCCCTTCCCGCGCTACCGGATCAACCGCAAGCCCTTCCTGGAAGTGATCGGCATGCACAAGGAGGCGGCCGAGTCCGTGCCCCAGCTGGGCGTGAAGGGCGACCTGTGGCAGGAGCAGCGCACGGTCTGGGCCGAAGCGCTCGAGCACGGTCGGCTGCACGGCTACAAGAACGGGCAGGTCACCGTCCTCGCACCGACCGGCACGATCGCCTTCATGATGGACTGCGACACGACCGGGGTCGAGCCGGACATCGCCCTCGTGAAGTACAAGAAGCTCGTGGGCGGGGGCCTGCTGAAGATCGTGAACGGCACCGTCCCCATGGCGCTCGCGAAGCTTGGCTACGACCCGGCCCAGGCTGCCGACATCGTGGCGTACATCGACGACAAGGAGACGATCGAGGGTGCCCCGCACCTGGCCGACCGTCACCTCGCCGTCTTCGACTGCGCGTTCCGGCCGACGAACGGCGTGCGAACGATCGACTGGATGGGACACATCCGGATGATGGGCGCCGTGCAGCCCTTCCTGTCGGGCGCCATCAGCAAGACCGTCAACCTTCCGACCGAGGCGACCGAATCGGACCTCCGCGAGGCCTACGTCGAGGGTTGGAAGCTGGGTCTCAAGGCGCTGGCCGTCTACCGCGACGGCAGCAAGCGGACCCAGCCGCTGAACGCCGGCAAGGACCAGGCGCCGGACAACGTGATCGAGCTGGCCGAGCGCCGGGCGGTTCGCATCAAGCTGCCGGACGAGCGCCAGGCGGTGACGCACAAGTTCTCGATCGCGGGTCATGAGGGCTACGTGACGGTCGGGCTCTACGAGGACGGCCAGCCGGGCGAACTCTTCCTGAAGATGGCCAAGGAGGGCAGCACCGTCTCGGGGCTGATGGACACCATCGGCATCATGAGCTCGATGGCCCTGCAGTACGGGGTTCCCCTCAAGGCGCTGGTCGACAAGTTCAGCCACACGCGCTTCGAGCCCGCGGGCTTCACGAACAACCCCGAGATCCCGATGGCAAAGTCGGTCACCGACTACGTCTTCCGCTTCCTGGGCAACCGCTTCCTCAACGAGGAGGCGGCGGTCCAGGACGAGCAGGAGAGTGGGGCGGAAGTGACCGGCCTGACTCCGCCGCGGGCGGCGGTGGCCGGCGGATCGGTCGGCACGGGCGAAGCGACGCACTCCACCTTCGTGAACCAGGCGGATGCTCCGGCCTGCACGGAGTGCGGCGGAATCACGGTACGAAACGGCGCTTGCTACAAGTGCCCGAATTGCGGGGCGACCAGCGGCTGCAGCTGATCCCCTGCAACCTCGACCACGTGGCGTCTCGTATCTGGGGGGGTGAGGGACGCCGCGGAGCGCGGAGTCGGGCCCATTTCGGTGGTGCCTGGCTCCGCGCTTCTGCTTCGAGCGACGGGAAGAGGTTTCCCTGATGACCCTGGAGGCGAGACGATGATGACCCTTCGCAACACCCTTCTGGCGGTCGCGCTGGCGTCGACCCAGCTGGCCTGCATCACCCTCGAGGTACCGCTGTTCGGATCCAACGAGCTCGTCGAGCGGGTCGTCTTCGGCGAGGGTGAGACCAAGATCCTGATGCTCGACATCGGAGGCACGCTCTCCACGCGCGGTGATGCGGGCACCTTCGGCATCGGGGGACGCCAGAGCATCGTCGCGCGGGTGCGCCAGCAGCTCGAGATCGCCGCCAAGGACGACGACGTCCGCGCGCTCCTGCTGCGAATCGACAGCCCGGGCGGCACGGTGATCGCGAGCGAGATCCTCTACCGCGAGATCCTGCGCTTCAAGAAGAAGCGGAAGATCCCGGTCGTGGCCCAGCTGATGGGAGTCGCCGCCTCAGGCGGCTACTACGTGGCCATGGCCGCGGACGAGGTGCGAGCCTATCCGAGCGCCGTGACCGGCTCGATCGGCGTGATCATGGGAGGCGTCAATCTCACCGGGCTGCTCGAGAAGGTCGGCGTCGAGGACCAGACACTCACCACCGGGCCCTTCAAGGATGCCGGCTCCCCGCTCCGACCGATGCGGCCCGAAGAGCGTGAGCAGCTGGCGAGCGTCCTGGACGACATGTTCCAGTCCTTCCTCGACGTCGTGGATCGGGGCCGCCCCGAGCTCGATCGGGCCGCGGTCGAAAAGCTCTCCGACGGCCGCATCTACAGCGCGCGCCAGGCCGAGGCCGCCGGCTTGATCGATGCGCTCGGCGGTCTGCCCGAGGCGGTCGACGCGACGAAGGCCCGCGCGGGGATCTCGGAGGACGTGTCGGTGGTCGTCTACCACCGCCGCAGCAATCCCCAGGAGACGCTCTTCTCGTCCCGGATTCCCCAGGCCTCACCGGCCCCGGATCTCACGCGGGCTCTCGGCGGCCTGCGCCCGACCTTCCTGTACCTGTGGTCTCCCTGGGAGCGCTGAGCCGAGCCCGCGAGCGGCGACGGCCTAGTAGACCCAGCGACCGCCCTGGTAGCGGAAGATCTCGGTGACGGGCATGCTGCCGGCGACGCGACAGCGCGCCGCCCGGTCCGTATCGCAGACCATCCGTTCCTCGGCGTATTCGAGGACGCCGACGAAGGGCGCCTTGGGGTAGCCGGTGGGGCGCAGCCGGGTCCGCAGGGCGCCCCCGTAGCCGCGGTACTCGACCTGCCAGCTCTGGCCCTGCTTCCGGGGGCGGGCCTCGGCACGGTTGTTGGCCTCGGCGCGCTCCATCTTCTCCATCCAGCGCCGCGCGAACTGATCGAAGGAGCGCTCAGCACGGGCCTGCTCGGCCGAGGCGGGAGCGACCGCGGCGGGCGGCCCGGCCCACGAGGGTCCGGCCGTCATGGCCAGTGCAAGCACTCCGAGCACCCATCGCGTCATCGACCGCTCCTTCTGGGGGGGAGTCCAGGCCCCGAGGACCCTATCACAGGGACTCCTCCATGGATCGGTCGCCCGGTCCTCCAGCTGGTGATCCTTCTCACGGAGCCCACCCAAGGGTGACGCCCCGCAGGGCGATCGGTGACGGGCAGGTGACGCCCTGATGGCAGGGCAGCGAAGACTCTCCGCCGGGCACTCGATCGGGTACCTGCCAGCCTGGGAGGCCGGTACCCTCCGTCCCCGATGAGTGAGCGCATCCTGATCGTCGACGACGAGCCGGATCTCGTCGAGCTCGTCCGCTTCCACCTGACCCAGGCCGGCTACGAGGTGGAAGCCTGCACCTCGGGGCGGGAGGGCCTCGAGCAGGTCCGTCGCAGGGCCCCGGATCTCCTCGTCCTGGACCTGATGCTTCCCGACCTTTCCGGCACCGAGGTGTGTCGTCAGATCCGCTCCGACCCCAAGCTCGCCGCCTTGCCGATCCTGATGCTCACGGCGAAAGGCGAGGAGGTCGATCGCGTGGTCGGCTTCGAGCTCGGGGCCGACGACTACGTGGCGAAGCCCTTCAGCCCCCGCGAGCTGACGCTCCGGGTCGGAGCCATCCTGCGGCGGGTCGGTCTCGAGCCCACGGCGGATGCCATCCTGGTGTCGGGTCCCCTGTCGCTGGATGCCGAGTGCCACCGCTGTCTGGTGGGGGGAGACCCGGTCGATCTCACGGCCAAGGAGTTCCGGCTGCTGGCCAGCCTGATGGGCCGGCCCGGCCGCGTGATGAGCCGGCAGGCGCTGCTCGACCAGGTCTGGGGCAGCGACATCACGGTCACCGAGCGGACCATCGACACTCATCTGAAGCGCCTGCGCGAAAAGCTGGGTGTGGCAGGGGATCTGATCGAGACCGTTCGAGGGGTCGGCTACCGGTTCGCGGACTAGCGGTGCGCCGCCCGGCCCGATGATGAAGAGGCTGCGACTCAAGCTGGCCCTGGTGCTGGGCGCGACGATCCTCACAGCTCTCTACGTCGTGGCATGGTTGGGGCCGGATTCGCGTGGCCCGGAGGATGCGGGGCCCGCGATCGGTTGGCTCCCCGTGGTGGCCGTGTCGCTTCTCGGCAGCACGATCCTCGCCTGGCTGCTGTCGCGCTGGCTGAGCCGCCCGCTCGCGGACGTCGCGGCGGCCCTGGAGACCATGGCCGAAGGCGGGCGACCCCCGTCGCTGGCCTGGCGCGGCCGGGATGCCCTCGGGCGGACGGCTCGTGCGATCCACGACCTCGCCCGTCGCAACGAGAGCAGCCTGGCCGACGCCCTTGCTGAGAAGGAGCGTGTCCAGGCCGTGCTGCACGGCATGGTCGAGGGCGTGCTGGTGCTCGACGCCGCGGGTCGGATCACGCTGGCCAACCAAAGGGTACGCGAGCTCTTCGGTGTCTGGGGCGAGGTGCTCGGCCGCCCGCCGCTCGAGGTGATCCGGCGGGACGAGGTGGACGAGGCGCTGCGTGCCGCGCAGGGCTCGTCGGAGCCCGTGACCTCCGAGCTCTCCCTGGGCCAAGAGGGGGAGCGCAAGGTCCAGATGCACGCGGTGCGCTTCCCCACGTCGGGCCCGCCGCTAGGGGTCGTCGCGGTCTTTCACGACCTCACCGAGGTGCGCCGTCTCGAGCGGATGCGGCGGGAGTTCGTCGCAAACGTCTCCCACGAGCTGAAGACGCCGCTCACTGCGATCCGGGGCTTTGCCGAGACCTTGCAGCACCAGGGCCTGACGGACGAGCAACGCGGGCAGTTCACGGAGGTGATCCTCCGCCACGCCAACCGCCTGACCGAGCTGATCGAGGATCTGCTGGAGCTCTCCCGGATCGAAGGGCGGCGCCAGCCCCTCCGGCTCGTCGAGGTCCGTCTGGGCGAGGTCACCCGCGCGCTGATCCGTGACCTCGAGCCCCGATTCGATGCGAAGAGCCTCGGCGTGGACGTCGAGGTGCAGGGCGACTGCGTCGCCCTGGCGGACCGGCGGGCCGTGGAGCAGGTCGTGTTGAACCTGGTCGATAATGCCATCAAGTACTCGGAGCCCGGCGGGCGGATCGAGATCCGCATGCGGGAGCAGCCCAGTCGCCTCCAGGTGACGGTGCGCGACGACGGCATCGGCATCCCCCACGAGGACCAGGCCAGGATCTTCGAGCGCTTCTATCGCGTCGACAAGGCGCGATCGCGCGATCTCGGGGGCACGGGCCTCGGACTCGCCATCGTGAAGCATCTGGTCCAGTCCATGGACGGAGACGTCACCGTCGAATCCGACGAGGGCGAGGGTTGCTGCTTCTCGTTCAGCCTTCCCCGGGCCGACGCGGACAACGTCACTTCTTCGTAACGCAAGCGTCACCCACCCCCCGGCCGCGGCGATAGGATGCGGCAGGCTTCGCAGAGAAGCCACCGAGGAGGGGAATCCGTGAAGCGAGCGTTCACGACGGGCCTGGTCGCGGTGACCCTGGCCCTCGCAGGGGGGACTCCCGCCGCAGCCGAGGATCCGGTGATCGGCGAGGTCCTCGCGATCCTGAAGCAGCGCGGGCTCATCGACGAGGCCAAGCACAGCGAGCTGGTCTCGAAGAACAGCGCCTACGAAGAGAAGCACCAGGGATTGCTGGGCCGCATCGAGTGGTCGGGCGACTTCCGGGCCCGGCTCGAGAACTTCTGGTTCGAGCGGGACGATCTCGGGGTCGATCGCGCAAACCGCGCCCGGGGCCGCTACCGGCTGCGGATCGCCGGCAAGGCCACGATCAACGACTGGACCGCGGTCCACTTCCGCCTGGCCTCCGGCGAGGGGGACCACCGCAGCACGAACCGGACCCTGGGCAACGGCAACGACTTCGATCCAGACTCGATCTTCATCGATCGCGCCTACCTGGAGCTGAAGGCTCCGGAGGGTTGGGCCGGCGCGAACGGCTCGCTGAAGCTGCTGGCGGGCAAGACCAAGAACCCGTTCACCTGGAAGAACGGCAAGGACTACATGCTCTGGGACCACGACATCAATCCCGAGGGCGGGGCGATCCTGTTTCAGACGAAGCCCCTGGAGGGCGTCCGGGCCTATCTGACGGCCGGGTACTACATCCTCGACGAGAATGGGACCTCCGAAGACCCGCACATGACGGGTGTCCAGGGCGGTGCGGACTTCGCGATCTCGGAGCAGGTCGATCTCGGCGTGCGCGGCAGCTGGTACAGCTTCGCGTCGCTGAACCCGGCCTTCCAGACCCGCACGGCGGCCTCCGGCGCGGTGACCGACGACGACTACCGCGTCCTGGAGCTGGCCGGATACCTGCGCTTCAAGGGTGTCGAGGACTGGCCGGTGCTGCTGTACGGGCACTACGCCCGCAACGTCGATGCGGGCAAGGTCTCGAGCTTCACGGCCAGCGACGAGGACACGGGCTTCGGCGTGGGGCTCGAGGTCGGCGACAAGAAGGAGTTCGTGAAGCTCGGCTTCGGGTACTACGAGGTCGAGGCCAACTTCTTCCCGGCCCAGTTCACCGACAGCGATCTGTTCGACGGCTTCACGAACCGCAAGGGCTTCACGGTCTACGGCTCGCGGCAGATCCTGCCGAACACGGACCTGAACGTCACGCTCTTCAAGAGCAGCGAGCTCCGGAGCGGCCTGCCGGTCTTCGCCCGCTCGGTGGGCAACGCGGATCGGATCCGCCTGCAGACCGACATCGTGGTCAAGTTCTAGGCCCGACGACGCGAGTCGGACGCGCCGCCCTGCGTCCGGCTTCCCGGCCCCACTCCGCCCCGGCGGGGTGGGGCCCTGGCGCCCCTTCTCGGTGCAGCGCAGAGAGCCCTCCCGGGCCCCTGCCGCGATGTCACGGAATCGTCACGGCGAGACGTCACCGTTTCGTCAAGCTCCGGTCACGGAGTGTTCGCCGGCTGCGCCTAGGGTTCCGAGGACGAGAGATCCGATTTCACCCTTTCTGGAGGACTCCAGGTGACTCTTCGCATCCCCCGATGGACCCTCGTGGCGGCCTGTGCCCTGGGCCTCGCCGCTCCTGCGATGGCCCGCGACCAGATCCGCATCGTCGGCTCGTCGACGGTCTTCCCTTTCTCCACGGCCGTCGCCGAGCAGTTCGGAAAGACGACCTCCTTCAAGACCCCCGTCGTCGAGAGCACCGGCTCCGGCGGCGGTCTCAAGCTCTTCTGCGCCGGGGTCGGAACCCAGCACCCGGACATCACGAACTCCTCCCGGCGCATCAAGAGCTCCGAGGTCGAGGGCTGCGCCGGCAACGGCGTGACCGACATCGTCGAGGTCAAGGTCGGCTTCGACGGCATCGTGCTGGCCAACTCGAAGAAGAGCGAACGCCTGTCCCTCACCAAGGAGCAGATCTTCCGCGCGCTCGCCAAGCAGGTGCCCGTCGAGGGCAAGCTCGTCGACAACCCCTATCAGAAGTGGAGCGACATCGACCCCTCGCTGCCGGCGGTGAAGATCGAGGTCCTCGGACCGCCGCCCACCTCGGGTACGCGGGACGCCTTCGTGGAGCTGGCGATGGAAGGCGGCGCGGAGGAGCTCCCGATGCTCGCGGCGCTGAAGAGCTCCGACAAGGCGGCCTTCAAGGCGGCTGCGCAGGGGATTCGCGAGGACGGCGCCTACGTCGAGGCGGGTGAGAACGACAACCTGATCGTCCAGAAGCTCGAGGCCAACCCCGACGCGCTCGGCATCTTCGGCTTCTCCTTCCTCGACCAGAATGCGGACAAGCTGCAGGGCAGCCTGGTGGGAGGCGTCGAGCCTACCTTCGAGAACATCGCGGCGGGCCAGTACGGCGTGTCGCGCTCGCTCTTCTTCTACGTGAAGAAGGCCCACGTCGGCGTCGTACGCGGCATCCAGGAGTACGTCGCCGAGTTCACGAGCGAGGCCGCCGCAGGAGACGAGGGGTACCTGGCCGACAAGGGCCTGATCCCGCTGCCCGCCGACGAGCGCAAGATCGTTCGCGAGGCCGCCAAGGGTCTCGTGCTGCTGAGCTTGAACTAGGTCCGAACCACCGATGCCCCGCCTCGTCGGGGCACCGGAAACGGCGCCATGCTCCTTCCCCTCACAGCCCTGCTGCTCGGCCTCACCGCCGCCGCCTTCGCGCTCGGTCGCGGCCGGGCACTGGCCGTCGTCCAAGGGAATGCCAGCCTCCTTCATTCCCGCCCGGCCTACTACGGCCAGTGGGTGGCCCTGTGGTGCGCGCTGCCCTCCTTCGCCTTGCTGCTCGGCTGGCTGGCGCTAGAGCCGAGTCTCGTCGAGCAGCAGGTGCTGAGCGGTGCGTCCCAGGAGGTGCGCGGGCTTCCGGCCGAAAGGCTCGAGCTGTTCGTCTCCAATGCGAGGGCGCTGGCCGAAGGGGGAGTCACCAGTACGGTCCCCGACGACGATCTCATCGCGGCTTCCGAGCGTGCTCGCCGGGTGACCGGGGCCGGTCGTTGGCTGCTGTCCGGGCTCGTCGTCGCGACGGCGATCGGCGGGCTCTGGGGCGCGCGCCGCCGGGTCAGCCGGGAGCTGCGGGCTCGCAACCGCGTGGAGCGCATCGTGCGGCTCGGGCTCGCGGCCTCGTCGGGCATCGCCATCCTGGCAACCGTCGGAATCGTGCTGTCGCTGATCTTCGAGACGGCACGCTTCTTCGCGCTGGTGCCGCCGGCCGACTTCCTGCTCGGGCTCGAGTGGAGTCCGCAGACGGCGATCCGCGCGGACCAGGTCGGCTCCTCGGGGGCCTTCGGCGCCGTTCCGGTCTTCGCGGGCACGCTGCTCATCACGGTGCTCGCCATGCTCGTCGCGGTCCCGATCGGGCTGATGTCGGCGATCTATCTCTCCGACTATGCAACGCCGCGCGTGCGCGCCGTGGTGAAGCCCCTGCTGGAGATCCTCGCCGGGATCCCGACCGTGGTCTACGGCTTCTTCGCGGCGCTCTCGGTGGGGCCCGTGATCCGGGCCTTCGGGGAGCGCATGGGCTGGGACGTCAGCTCCGAGAGCGCCCTCGCCGCCGGTCTGGTGATGGGGGTGATGATCATTCCCTTCGTCTCGTCGCTCTCGGACGACGTGATCAATGCGGTCCCGCAGAGCCTGCGAGAGGGCTCCCTGGGGCTCGGTGCGACCCGGTCCGAGACGATCCGCCGGGTGGTGCTGCCCGCGGCCCTTCCCGGCATCGTGAGCGCAGTCCTGTTGGCGATGTCCCGCGCCATCGGCGAGACGATGATCGTGGTGATGGCGGCGGGGCTGGCCGCGAACCTGACCGCCAACCCCTTCGAGGCGGTGACGACGGTGACCGTACAGATCGTGACGCTGCTCGTCGGGGACCAGGAGTTCGACTCGGCCAAGACCCTGGCCGCGTTCGCCCTGGGCCTCACGCTGTTCGGCGTGACCCTGACCTTGAACGTGATCGCACTCAGCGTCGTGCGCCGCTACCGGGAGGAGTATGACTGAGGGCTCCCTGCACACGAGCGACGCCGCCGCGCGCAAGCTGCGCAAGCGCTATGCCGCGGAGCGCCGCTTTCGGCTCTACGGGGCATGCGCGATCGGCCTGGCGATGGGTGCCCTCGTGCTGCTGCTCGTCACGATCGCCTGGCGCGGCGTGCCGGCCTTCTTCGGCCACGAGGTCACGATCGACGTGGATCTCGATGCCGCCCTGATCGATCCGGAGGGGACCGGCGACCCGGAGGTCCTGGGCCGGGCCGACTACAGCGGCCTCGTCAAGCAGGCGCTTCGCGCCGAGTTCCCGGACGCGCAGGGCCGTCGCGAGAAGCGGCGTCTCTACGCCCTGATCAGCAACGGGGCCGCGTACGCCCTGCGCGATCAGGTGCTCGCCGATCGGACCGTCGTCGGCACGACGTTTCGCGTCAGGGTGCCCCTCTCGGCCGACGCGGACATCTACTTCAAGGGGGGCGTCGATGCCGCCTCCGCGGAGGGCGACCGGCGCTTGAACGACGACCAGATCCGCTGGCTCGACCGCTGGGCCGCGCTCGGGAAGGTCGAGAACCGCTTCGCGCGCCGCTTCTTCGTGGGCGGGGACAGTCGCGAGCCCGAGCTGGCCGGGATCTACGGGGCCCTGGTGGGCTCGCTCTGGACGCTGGCCGTGACCTTGCTGCTCTCGTTCCCCCTTGGCGTGGCCGCGGCCGTGTACCTGGAAGAGTTCGCCCCGACGAACCGCCTCACGGACTTCGTCGAGGTCAACATCAACAACCTGGCGGCGGTGCCCTCGATCGTCTTCGGCCTGCTCGGGCTGGCCGTCTTCCTGAACTTCCTGGAGCTGCCCCGGTCCGCGCCGCTGGTCGGCGGCATGGTGCTGGCCCTGATGACGCTTCCGACGGTCATCATCGCATCGCGCTCCGCGATCATGGCCGTGCCGCCCTCGATCCGGGAGGCGGCGCTCGGGGTCGGCGCCTCGCCGCTCCAGGTGGTCAGCCACCACGTCCTGCCCCTGGCCCTGCCCGGCATCCTGACCGGCACGATCATCGGGATGGCGCGCGCACTCGGCGAGACCGCGCCACTGCTGATGATCGGCATGGTGGCGTTCATCGTGGACGTGCCGGAGGGGCCCACCAGCCCCGCGACCGTGCTCCCCGTCCAGATTTTCCTCTGGGCGGACAGCCCCGAGCGCGCCTTCGTGGCGAAGACGTCGGGCGCCATCCTCGTCCTGCTAACCTTCCTCGTGGCGATGAACCTGGTCGCGGTCGTGCTCCGCAGCCGGTTCGAGCGCCGCTGGTGAGAGGCGCTCATGACTGCGACCAGCGCGACCCAGCTCCGGAGCCCGCTCTACTTGACCAAGCTCACGACTCGGGATCTCGACGTCTTCTATGGCGACAAGCAGGCGTTGTTCTCGGTCAACCTGGACATCCGCAAGAACCAGGTCACGTCGCTGATCGGGCCCTCGGGCTGCGGCAAGTCGACCTTCCTTCGCTGCTTGAATCGCATGAACGACGTGATCGAGAGCTGTCGCGTGGAGGGCAAGATCACCCTCGACGGCGAGGACATCTACCGCGAGGGCATCGACGTCGTCCAGCTGCGGGCCCGCATCGGGATGGTGTTCCAGAAGCCCAACCCGTTCCCGAAGTCGATCTACGAGAACGTGGCCTACGGCGCCCGCATCCACGGTCTGGCCGCGAGCCGGCCTGAGCTCGACGAGATCGTCACGTCCAGCCTGCAGCGGGCCGGCCTGTTCGAAGAGGTGAAGGACCGCCTGGAGGAGCCGGGAACCGGCCTTTCGGGCGGGCAGCAGCAGCGTCTCTGCATCGCCAGGGCCATCGCGGTGCAGCCCGACGTGATCCTGATGGACGAGCCCTGCTCGGCCCTCGACCCGATCGCCACTGCGAGGATCGAGGAGCTCATGGAGGAGCTGCGTGAAAACTACACGATCGTGATCGTCACGCACTCGATGCAGCAGGCAGCTCGAGTCTCGCAGCGCACGGCCTTCTTCCATCTCGGGATCGTCGTCGAAGAGGGCGAGACTCCGCAGATCTTCACGGACCCGAAGGATCCACGGACCCGCGACTACATCACCGGTCGCTTCGGCTAGGAGCTCGCATGACCCGCATCGTCGATCCGGTTCTCGATGACCTGCGCCAGAAGATCCTCCGGATGGGGAGCCTGGCCGAGGCGATCCTGGAGAAGTCCCTGCAGGCCGTGTGGAAGCGCGACCCCGCCCTCGCCCGCGAGGTGCGGATCGACGACCTGGAGATCGATCGGCTCGATCTGGCCGTCGACGAGGCGGTGCTCCGTGCCCTGGCGACCCAGGCTCCGGTCGCAGACGACCTTCGCAGCGTCCTGGCGATCAAGATGATGGCGACGGATCTCGAGCGGGTCGGCGATCTCGCACGGAACATCGCCAAGAGCGCCCTGCGCCTCGCCGAGCGTCCGGAGGTGCCCGCACCCGAGAAGCTCCAGATCCTGGCCGACGAGTCGAGGCGCCTGCTGCGCCGTGCCCTCGACAGCTTCAGCGACCACGACGCGGAACGGGCGGCGATCGTCCTCGACGACGACGACCAGGTCGACGAGCGGCACGACGAGGTGATCCGCGCCGCGATCGACGAGATCAGCGATCATCCCGAGCTCACTTCCCAGGAGGTCGACTTCATCCTGATCGCGAAGCACCTGGAGCGGGTTGCCGACCACGCCACCAACATTGCGGAGGACGTGATCATGGTGACCGAGGCCCGGAACGTGAAGCACGCGTCGAAGCTGGCCGAGGGCTGAAGGCCGGGCCCGCTTCGGACTCAGGCTCGGGCGGGCGTGCAAGCCGGGCAGCAACCGGGTCCGCGCATCACCCGGCAGGCCGGGACGGCCAGGGCCGCACCCGCCGTCGGTGCAGCGAGATAGACCCACAGGTCGCGGAGCTCTCCCGAGACGAGCGCGGGACCCAACGACCGGGCGGGATTCATCGAAGCGCCCGTCAGTGGGCCGGCCACCAGGGCGCAGAGGGCCACCGTCCCACCGATCGCGAGGCCGCTGGCGGCCGCGGCCTCGCGGGCGACGACGCCCAGGATCACCGACATCAGCAGGAAGGTGATCGCCACCTCGACGGCAGCCGTGGAGCCCGAGCCGACGGTGGCTCGGGTCGCGCCGAGATCGGGATGCTCCGGGAAGAGCCACCTCAGGCACAGGCTCGCAGCGATCGCGGCAAGGCACTGCACGCCGACGAAGATCCCCAGGTCCCTTGGGCCGATGGCCCCCACCAGGAAGAACCCCAGGCTGACTGCCGGGTTCAGATGCGCGCCCGACACGTCGCCGACCATGTAGATCACCGCCATCACGACGAGCCCGAACGCGAGGGCCACGCCCAGGTGGGTGACGGCGCCGCCGGTCTGGGCGTCCACGACGATGGCTCCCGTGCCCAAGGCGACCAACGCAAAGGTCCCGACTCCCTCGGCAAGCATCCGGCCCCGCATGGGCCCCATGCTACCAGCCGCCGAGCCGAACCGGCTGCCCCTCGACCCAATGGGCGAATCGTCAACTCGGCGTCATCTCTCCTTCACTGCCAGACCCGATGTTCCGACCCAGGAGAAGACATGGAAACCAAAAACGACATCATCCTGCGCCGGAAGGGCAACGGCTTCGCCCTGGAAGGCCCCGGCTACTACGTGTGGGACGAGGATCCCCGCGAAGTGGTGCGCGTCGCGGCCGACCTGCGCCTCGGGCGGGTGCCACCGCGTCCGACCCAGCGCATGCTGCTCGTGCCGCCCCTGCCCCGGATCGAGCCCGAGACCGCCTAGGCCGGACGCCGCGCGCCCCGCCCTCGCACGCCCCCTTCGGCACCGGTACCGTGAAGAGGCCTGTCGATGGGGGGCCGGTGCACGCGCGCGAGGGGACACCGTCCCCGGAACGGTTCGTCGATCTTCTCGGCCCCGCCGTGCGGCAGGCGGCCGCGGTCTCGCGGGCGCTCGAGGGCCGCGTCGCCAACCAGCCGAAGGCCGGGGAGACCACGGCCCAGAAGGCCGCGCTGACCCTCGCGGATTCGGCGGCCCAGGAGGCGATCCTGGCCGCCTTGCTGGAGCACTTCCCGGAGGTCTGCCTGACCGCCGAGGAGGACACGCCGAACGTCCACGAGTTTCCGTCCGAGGCCCCGGCCCGGGTCGTGATCGACCCGATCGACGGCACCCTGCACTCGTACCTCGAGGCCCGGGGGCCCTACGCCTGCCTGGTCGGGCTCGCGATCGAGGGCCGCTACGAGGCTGCCCTGGTCGGGCTCCCCCGCGAGGGGCTCTTCTTCGACGGCGTTCG
>JAJDAR010000075.1 GCA_029261775.1 Deltaproteobacteria bacterium
AGCTGGGTCACAAGGTGGTCTACACGGTCACCGACAAGCACGGGGAGATCGTCCAGGAAGCGACCCGGGTGACCGGCTTGATGCACACCGGAGCGCCCAGCGTCGACGCCGGGCGGGCCCTGCTGCCCCTCGACGACATGCGCCGCTCGCTCGGCTACGACCCGGGCGAGGCCGGCCAGATCGCGATCTTCCTCATCGACCAGCGCGACGCCGACGTCGTCGCCGCGCGCCTCGGGGTCAGCCTGGCGGGCACCGAGGGCGAGCCGGTTTCGGCCATCCCGTGGCACACCCTCCAGCCCGAGCTGGCCGGCTTCATCGCCTTGAAGGTCGGCGGCACCTGGGTGATGGAGGTGATCATCATGCTGCTCGTGGCCGCCGGCATCTTCAACACGATCTTCGTCAGCGTGATGGAGCGCATGCGCGAGTTCGGCATTCTGCGCGCGATCGGCTGGAGCCCCGGCCAGCTGGGCCGGCTCGTGATGGCCGAGAGTGTCTGGCTCGCGATCTTCGGGATCCTCGGCGGCTTGCTCGTGACCGCCTGGCCCTACTGGTACCTGCACACGGTCGGCGTGAACCTGATGGGCGTTGCGGGCGTGGACAACGCCGAGATCGCGGGCGTCGCCCTGACCTCGATGATGCACGTCGACATCTACCCCGAGAACGCACTGCTGATCGGCGCCGCCGCGGTCGTGGCGACGTTGCTGGCGGGCGTCTACCCCGCCTGGAAGGCGGGGCGCGTGGATCCCGCCGAAACGATCCGACTGATCTAGGAGCCCCGATGCCGCCTCGCGAACCCATCGTCGAGCTCACCCGCGTGAGCAAGGTATACCGCCAGGGCAAGCTCGAGGTGTACGCGCTGCGCGACCTCTCGCTCGTGATCGAGGCCGGAGAGTTCACGGCGGTCTGCGGTCCGTCGGGCTCGGGCAAGACCACCCTGCTGAACGTGATCGGCGCCCTGGATCGCCCGAGCTCGGGCACGATCTGCATCGAGGGCCAGGAGCTGGGCGAGATGAGCCAGCGCGAGCGCAGCCACCTGCGCCGCGATCGCATCGGCTTCGTGTTCCAGGCCTACAACCTGATGCCGGTGCTGAGCGCCTACGAGAACGCGGAGATGGTGCTCTCGCTCCAGGGCGTCGAGCCCGAGGTGCGGCGCAAGCAGGTGATGCGCGTGCTCGCCGAGGTCGGGCTGGAGGGCCTCGAAGACCGTCGGCCCGACGAGCTGTCGGGCGGTCAGCAGCAGCGCGTCGCGATCGCCCGCGCGATCGCCTCGCAGCCGGCAGTCGTGCTCGCGGACGAGCCCACGGCGAACCTCGACTCCGAGAACGCGATCCACCTGCTCGACATCATGGAGAAGCTGAACCGCGAGCGGGGCGTGACCTTCCTCTTCTCCACCCACGACCCCCGCGTGATGGAGCGTGCGCGAAGGCTGATCCGCGTGGTCGATGGCCAGATCGAGAGCGACGATCGACGCGAGGACGATCGCGGCGCGCCCTGAGGCGCTAGGGAGTGGGCCGCGGGCCCTCGTTCCAGATGTCGGCCACGTTGCGCCACACGCCGTCGGCGCCCTTGCGCCAGACCGTGACGGCCTTGCCGTGGGTGGTCACCAGCTCTCCGGCTTCGTCCCTCCCCACGGTCACGATCCGCTCGACCAGGTAGCCCAGCTCGCCCGACTCGGAGACGAAGGCCTCCATCGGCTCCCACGCGATCTGGAAGCCCGGCGTCTGGAACGCAGCCTCGAGGTAGGCGCGAATCGCCGGCCTCCCATGCAAGGCCCGCCCGCCCGGCGGGAGCATGACGGCGTCCTCGGCCCAGACGTCGAGCGCGGCCTCGAGATCGCCCATGGCCGCGAGATCGGACCAGGCGCGACTGCGCTGCATGAGGAGTTCGCGCTCTGCCTGTGGGTCCGCGGCAGGACCCAGCGTCGCGCACCCAAGCAGCAGCGCGAGCAACGGCGCGAGCAGCAGGATCCCAGGAACGGTCATCGATCGCACGGTCACCTCCGCGGGCCTCGTGGGCCCTGGACCTCGAAGCATGCAGGAGAGGACGGTAGGGCGCCGCTCAGATGCTGTCGTCGTCGCGCGGCCCGGCTTCGCCCGAGGCGAGCCACGCTTCGGCGTCCGCCACCTCGCCGAACACGCGGATCTCGATCGGCACGGCCTCCGCCTGGACGCCGATCAGGCGCATCATTCCGAAGGAGGCCGCCGAGGGCGCGACCACGGCCCAGCGGGCGCCCGCCACCTTGTCCGCCACCGACCGCAAGCACTGGATGACCCGCGGCACGTCCCCGGGAGCGATAGGGGTAGCCAGCTTCGTGTGGTCGGAGAGCACGTCGAAGCCACTCTCGAAGCGCGGATCCGCCACCGAGCTCCGGATCGCGTCGAGCATCTCCTCGATCGAGACCCGTCCCGAGAGCGATACCACGAGGCGCCGGCGCTCGACGTCGACTTCGTACCCGATCGGCATGTTCGTGCCGCGTTCCAGACCCGCCTCCTTTCGCATTCTAGTCTGGCGCCAAGAGGCCCGCTCGGGCTCCTCGCCGACGATTCGAGCGGTCGCCCGCGACGGCCCGGGTCTGCGGGTGGTAGACTGCCGTGCGGGGCAGGTTCCGGGAGAAGCGGGTCATGCAGCGGCTGGTGCTCATCCTTCTGGCCGCGTCCTGGGCCAGTGCAGCCCAGGCGCAGCTGGCCGTGGTCTCGACGACGCCAGCAGCCGGCGCGCTCGTGGCCCCCACGACGGCGATCTCGGTGACCTTCGATCGGCCCCTCGACCTGACGACCGTGAACGTCGCCAGCGTGCGCGGCTTCGGCCGCCGCAGCGGGCCCGTGGTCGGGACCTTCAGCTTCTCCAACGGTGACCAGACCCTGACGCTGACGCCGGGTGCGGCCTTCTCAGCCGGGGAGACGGTGTACGTCAACCTGTCCCACGATCTGCGCGGGGCCGATGCCACCGCCTTGCGCGCAGCCGGCTACGCCTTCGAGTTCGGCACGAACGTCACCGCGACATCGGGCACCTTCACGGCCCTGGACACCTTCAGCAACCAGACGGGCTCCCAGACGCGGATCTACGGCGCGGCCGCGACGGACCTGGACGGCGACCGCTTCCTCGACCTCGCCACCATCAACGAGGTCAGCGCCGACGTGCGGGTCTTCTTGAACCAGGGGGACGGGAGCGGACTCTTCGGCTCGATGCTCACGCCGACCTCGATCGGCGTCGAGGCGAGCCCGAACGAGCCGGCCGACTTCGACAACGATGGCAACGTCGATCTCTGCGTGGGCGCCGCACAGAGCAACACGGTCTCGATCCTCCTGGGTGCGGGCGACGGCAGCTTCTCGTCCGTCCAGGACGTGACGGTGGGCAGCCAGCCCCACGGCGTGATCCCGATCGACGTGGATGGAGACGGGGACCAGGACGTGGTGGCGGCCAACGTCGGCAGCAACGACCTGGCCCTGCTCCTGAACGACGGCAGCGGGGTGTTCGCCGCGCCGACCTTCTTCGAGGCGGGGGTCGACGGCGAGTACTCCCTCGAGCGGGCCGACATGGACGGCGACGGGATCACCGACCTCGTCGTCGCCGCCCGCAACGCCGGCGAGATCGTCACCCTGCTGGGGAACGGGAACGGGACCTTCAGCGCCGCCGCGCCGCCCCGGTCGACCGGGGGCAGCACCTGGGTGGTGGTGCTCGGAGACGTGAACGGAGACGGCGACCTGGACGCCGTCACGGCCAACGACGGCAGCGGAAACGTCGGCATCCTGCTCGGCAACGGCGACGGCAGCTTCGGCCCGGTCTCGACGCTGGCCGTCGGCTCCCACCTCCCTTCGGTCGACCTCGGCGACCTGGACGGCGACGGTGACCTCGACCTCGTGGTCTCGAGCTTCGGCGGAGGCTTCTGGCGCCGCTACGCGAATGACGGCGTGGGCGGATTCTCGGCCGTCGAGGACATCCCTGCACCCGCCAATCCGTCCTGCTCGGTGCTGTTCGACTTCGACAACGACGGCGACCTGGACATGGCGCTCACCGACGAGATCGCCGATGTGGTGGTGCTGATGGAGAACGAGTCCGCGGCGAGCCCCGGCTGCAGCCCGGCCCCTTCGGCCTGCCGCGAGCCCGTCGATGCCGGCAAGAGCCGCCTGCGCATCATCGACCGCTCCCCCGACGACCGCGACCGGCTGGTCTGGTCCCTCTCGCGCGGGGAGGCCACCAGCCTGGCCGAGCTCGGCGACCCGCTGACGGCCGATGCCTGGGACGCATGCCTCTATGAGGACGGCTTGCTCGTGCAGGAGATCCACGCGCCGGCCGGAGGCCTGTGTGGAACCAAGCCCTGCTGGAAGGCCTTCTCGAAGGGATACCTCTACGGGGACAAGGAGCTGACTCCGGACGGCATGAGCCGGATCCGCCTCTCGGAGAGCCCCGCCGACGACCGGACCCGCGTGCGGGTCGTGGCCAAGGGCACAGCGCTCGCGCTGCCGCCCCTCGCCACGCTGGACGGCACCCTCGTCCTGCAGCTCCAACGGCGCGGCGATCCCCTCTGCTTCGGTGCCCGCTTCACGCCGCCCTTCCTCAAGAACAACGGCACCGTCCTGAGCGCAAAGTCCGACGCTCCCGATCCCCAGACCCCCCTGCCCCTCTGGTCCAGCATCCAGAGCCTCGTCGTGGGCCCGACCTGCGCCAGCTGTCACGGCGGCAGTGGCGGGCTGAGCGGCCTCGGCGACTGCCAGACCGGCCACGCCAGCCTGGTCGACATCGCGAGCAGCGAGCTGCCCACGATGGATCGGGTCGAGCCCGGCGACCCGGCCACGAGCTGGCTCATGCACAAGCTCGACGGGACCCACGGCGCCTTCACCGCCCAGTGCGTCGGCGGCTTCTGCGGCGGCTCGATGCCCCTGGGCGGGGGGCTGCTGCCGCTCCCCACCCGCGATGCCGTGCGCGGGTGGATCACGAACGGTGCGGTGAACGACTGCCCGTAGCGACCGTCCAGCGTTGACTTGGTTTCGGGCCGGCTAGGCTGTCCCCATGCGCATCCTCGGCGTCCATGCCGGCCACGACGCGGCCGCCGCGCTCGTCGTCGACGGCGAGGTCG
Organism: Deltaproteobacteria bacterium; assembly: GCA_029261775.1. Classification (GTDB taxonomy): domain Bacteria; phylum Myxococcota_A; class UBA9160; order UBA9160; family UBA6930. The sequence goes on from JAJDAR010000075.1 coordinate 5,078, forward strand.
TTGCCGATGCCGCCGAGGAGCGCTTCCAGCGGGTGAAGCACGCCCAGGGCATCCCCTTCCACGCGATCGGCTGGTGTCTCGAAGATGCGAAGTGCCCTGCCCTGGAGCTCGATGCCGTCGCGATCGTGGATGGCGTCGACGAGGTCGTTCAGGTCCTCGACCCGGGCGTCGTGCCGCTGCGCCACCCGCCGTTCGATCTTCGCCGCTTCGCGGTCGGTCGGCAGACCGAGGTGGTCCACGTCGAGCACCACGTCGCCCACGCGGCGTCGGCCTACCTCACCTCGGGCTTCGCGGGACGCACGCTGGTCGTCACCTGTGACGGCGTGGGGGACGACGTCTCCATCTCGCTGTGGCGCGGCGACGAAGGCGTGCTCACGCCCCTCGCGTCGCTCGACGCCTCCGCGTCGCTCGGCTGGTTCTATGAGGCGGTGACCGAAGCGCTCGGCTGGTGGTCGTGGGATGGCGCCGGGCGCACGATGGGGCTGGCGGCCTATGGCGATCCCGAACGCGCGGCCGGGGCGCTCGACACCTTCTGCCCGCACTTCGAAGCGGGCGAGCTGCGCCGCGGCGTGCCCGAGCTCGGAAGGCGGAGTGGCGTCGCCTTCCAGGGGCAGGAGCACATCCATTTCGAGCTGGCCCACGCGATCCGGCTGCAGCTCGCCCGCTGTGGCCGTGAGCATCTGGCGGCGGAAGCCCAGCGCCTGCTCGAGACCGAGCTGCAGGCGCTGGTCCTCCCCTGGCTCGAGCGCGAGGGCACGCGCCAGCTGGCCTGCGCGGGCGGGGTGTTCCTGAACGTCAAGCTGAACCAGTCGCTCTGGGAGACGGCCGGGCTCGCGGCCCAGCACATCTACCCGAACTCAGGGGACGCGGGACTCGCGGTGGGCGCGGCCCTCTACGCCCACCACCAACACGCGCCCTCGGCGCCGAATCGCCGCCTGCGCAACATGCGACTCGGGCCCGAGCATCCGCCGGCCCTGCTGCGCGAGCGCCTGGAGCTCTGTGGTGTGACGTACGACGAGGTCGACGACCCGGCCGAGACCGCAGCCCGGCTGCTGGCGCGAGGCGGGATCCTCGGCTGGTTCCAGGGACGCATGGAGAGCGGGCCGCGCGCGCTCGGCGGCCGCTCCATCCTGATGAGCCCCACGGACCCGAAGGCGAAGGACACGCTCAATGCGCGGGTGAAGTTCCGCGAGGGCTTCCGGCCCTTCTGTCCGTCGATGACCGCCGAGGCGCGGGAGCGCTACCTGCCCGGCTCCAGACCCGAACCGTTCATGGTCACGTCGTTTCCCGTGGCCGAGGACCGGCGCAATCGGATCCCGGCCGTCGTCCACGTGGACGGCACGGCGCGTCCCCAGACGGTCGAGCGCGAGATCGATCCCCTCTATTGGCGGCTGATCGACCTGCTCGGGCGCGAGACCGGCGAGCCGGTGGTGCTCAACACCTCGTTCAACGTGCGCGGCGAGCCCATCGCCAACGACCCGCTCGATGCGATCCGCTGCTTCTACTCCGGGGGGATGGACCACCTGATGCTCGGGCCCTTCCTGGTCTCCAAGGACGGCGCGCGCGGTTAGAGGCTAGAGGAAGGTGTGCCCGCCCGGCGTGATCGGGCGATAGCGCGCATTGAACGAGAAGCTGATGCGCTCGCTCGCACCCCGGTTCGGCTCGGTGGCGTGATCGACGTCCGAGGGGAACAAGACGACGAGCCCCGCCTCGGGCTCCACCGAGGGCTGCGCGCTGCGGTCGAGCATGACGTCGAAGAAGCTGTAGGGCGGGCGCAGCAGCAGCTGGCCGCAGTCCTCGGGGGCCTTGGCGTAGAAGACGCCAGAGATGTGGGCGCCCGGGTGGTTGTGCGTCGCATTGAAGCCGCCGGGCGGGTTCAGGTTCGCCCACAGGTTGCACAGCTCGATCTCGAAGGGGTCGACGTCGCTGCCCTCTTCGAGGCCGTGGCGCTTGTAGGCCTCGACGAAGCCGCGGGTCAGCCCCTCGAGCTCGGCGAGCACGGCCGCAAGACGCGGATCCTCCCGAAACGCCGCGAGCAGGTCGTCGCTCTGCCAGCCGCCCCGATTCGAGAGCTGGACCCCGGGGCTCTCCGCACTGAGCCGCGTGGCGTACTCGGCGAGGAAGTCGACGTCGCCCTCCAGCCAACCCCGGTAGATGGGGATCCACGAGAGCTGCAGCATCTCCGCGGCCGGTCGGCCGTGCGCGCCCGCCACTCAGGCGGCCTCGAAGTGGAAGCAGAGCAGCGAGAGCAGCAGCTCCTGGCCCTCGGCCACGGGAAGGATGGCATGCGGGACGTGGCCGCCGAGCAGCACCACGCTCTCGCCCACGCCGAGCCGCACGAGCACCTGCCCCTGATCCGGCGCGAGTCGCACTGCCGCGAGCGGCTGGCCGTGTCGCCCGGGCCAAAGGCACACGGCGCCGCATTCCCAGCCCGGCTCTCCGGTGTCGTTCAGGCACGTCGCCACGGTCACGTCGCAGCCCTCCAGGTCGCGGTGCACGCCGAGGTGATCGCCCGCGCGCTCGTAGAAGGAGTAGGTCCCGACCTCCGCGCTCGGGGCGACGGGGGCTCCAACGATCTCCGCGACTCGCGCAGCCAGCTCGGCCGAGTGGTAGAGCGCGCCCTGCTCGGGGCCGGCCACCACGCTGGTGAAGCCGCGCGGCGGGTTGCCTCCCCGCTCCTGGGCCGGGTCGGGCTCGCTCGAATCGGTGCGCTCGCCCTCCGGGTAGAGAGCCTGGGCCTCCTGGCGGAGCCGCTCGCACGCGGCGGCAGGGATGGCCCCTTCGAGGGTCGTCCATCCGCCCCTCTCGATCAGCGCGGCGGCCTCTGCGGGCAGTGCGGTCGTCGGCATCCCCGGAGGGTAGCCCGCACGGGCGCCTGGGGGCCGTCCCGCGCATTCAGAGGGCCCTAGGAGGGGCCGATGGGAGGGAGTAACTTGGTTTGAACCTGCCCAGCGCTCGTGACGACTCCCCCCTGCAACCTTGCTGTCCGGCCTCCGGGCAGAGGAGAAGACGCATGGCGACCGACCACGATTCCGGCAAGCAGAAGGGGAACGCGAAGACGCGCGGGAGCGCCGCGAAGCGCAAGCGCGCAGCGAGGCGCCGGACGAGTCTCATCGCCCTCGCGGCCGCCGCGCTCGCCTCACCCGCCTTCGGCGGCGACACGGCCGAGGCCGGCCGCGCCGCCAAGGACAGCTTGTCGCCCCAGAAGCCCACCGCGATGCAGCCGGTGATGGGCCCCGGCGCGAAGAAGTCCAAGGAGGCCACGCAGGGCATGCAGCCGGTCATGGGCCCCGCCTCGAAGCAGACGCCGAAGGCCGAGGACCCGAAGGCGATGCAGCCCGTGATGGGGCCGGACGCCAAGGCCCAGCCTAAGAGCATGCAGCCCGTGATGGGCCCCGCCACGCCGCAGGGCCCCAAGGGCATGCAACCTGTGATGGGCCCGGCGACCCGCCAGGGGCCGCAGGGCATGCAGCCCGTGATGGGCCCGGCGACGCGTCAGGGCACCGAGGGGACCCAGGGCATGCAGCCGGTCATGGGTCCGGCGTCGCGCCAGGGGACGCAGGGCATGCAGCCTGTGATGGGGCCCGCGAACCGCCAGGGCACCCAGGGCATGCAACCCGTGATGGGGCCGGCGAAACGCCAGGGCATGCAGCCCGTGATGGGTCCCGGCTCCCGGCAGCAGCCCAGTGCGCAGGACGCGGCCGAGGCCGCGGAGTCGGCCAAGACGGGCAAGGAGTAGTCCTTGCCCGCACGCGGCCAGTCGAAGGGCGAGCTGGCCACGGTCCTGGTCGCGATGCCCTTCGTCTCGATCCTGCACCCCTCCATCCAGCTGGGCTTGCTGGCTGCGGTGGGTCGCGCGGCGGGCCATGCCGTCGACACGCTCCACCTCAACTGCGACCTCGCGGCCGCGATCGGCACCGATCTCTACCAGTCGCTCTGCCGGCACCGCGGCTGCCAGGTCGGCGATTGGATGTTCTCGGCCGCAGCCTTCGGAGACGAAGCCCCCGACCCGGGCCACGCGCTCGCGGCCGCTTTCCCCGACGCCGTCTCCCAGCTCGCCGACGAGGCCGGCATCTCGCTCGAGCGGCTGATCGAGGTGCGCGAGACCGAGATCCCCGCCTATCTGGATCGGCTCGAAGCGGACATCCCGTGGGCCGACTACGACGTCGTCGGATTCACCTCCACCTTCCAGCAGAGCGTCGCGTCCATCGCGCTCGCGCGGCGCATCAAGCGCAGCCACCCGGGCGTCGTCACGCTGTTCGGCGGCGCCAACCTCGAAGGCGAGATGGGCCAGGAGCTGGTCCTGCGCGTCCCCGAGATCGACTACGCCATCGATGGCGAGGGCGACTCGGCCTTCCCCGAGTTCCTCTCCGCGCTCGCCGGGGGCTCCGATCCGGCCAAGGTGCCCGGCGTCATCTCGCGCGCCGCGGACGGGGTCCATGTGACGCCCCCTCGCCCTCCGCGCGCAAGCCTCGACGAGCTCCCCTTCCCCGACTACGACGAGTACTTCGAGCGCATCCGCGCCCTGGGCCTGCTCGAGTGGGCCCGCAAGGCCGACCTCGCCCTTCCGCTGGAGGGCTCGCGCGGCTGCTGGTGGGGCGCCGTGCGCCACTGCACCTTCTGCGGCCTGAACGGCGAGAGCATGGCCTATCGCTCGCGCTCGACCGCGAAGGTGCTCGAGGAGCTCGCCTACCAGTCCGCCCGGCATCGCATCTTCCACTTCGAGGCGGCGGACAACATCGTGCCCCAGTCCGCACATCGCGATCTGTTCCCGGCCCTCGAGGCGACCGGCGCCGACTACCGCTTCTTCTTCGAGATCAAGGCGAACCAGCGCCGCCAGCAGGTCCACCAGATGAAGCGCGCCGGCGTCGAGTCGATCCAGCCGGGTATCGAGTCTCTCAGCACCTACGTGCTCAAGCTGATGCGCAAGGGCGTGCGCGCGATCGACAACGTGAACCTGCTCCGCTGGGCCGCGCACTACGGCCTCGACGTCTCCTGGAACATCCTCTGGGGCTTCCCGGGGGAGGACGCCGAGGACTACGCGCAGCAGGCCGAACTCGTCGCCTGGCTCGGCCACCTCCAGCCCCCTGCCTCGGTCGCGCGGATCTGGCTCGAGCGCTTCAGCCCCCTGTACGTCGACCGCGAGGCCTTCCCCGCCGGCCATGTGAACGCCGAGCAGAGCTACCGCTACGTCTATCCCGACGGCTTCGACCACGACCGCGTCGCCTACTTCTTCGACTTCGCGTTCGAGAACACGATCCCGCGCGAGCCGACCCTCCCGCTGCAGGACGGTGTCGTCCGCTGGCGCGAGCGCTGGCACCGCGGGGAGCGACCCCAGCTCAGGTACCGCGCCACACCGGGGCTGGTCGAAATCGAAGACGCGCGCCAGCCCGGCGACCCGGTCGTCTACCACCTCGAGGGCCCGCTCGCCGAGCTCTACGTGGCCTGCTCGGACCGCCCCCACCGCCCCGAAGCGCTGGCGAAGAACCTGTCGCTCGAGGACCCAGCGCCGAGCGAGGAGGAGGTCGCGGGGGCTCTCGATCTGTTCTGCGAGAAGGGCCTGATGATGCGCGACGACGGGCTCTTCCTGAGCCTGGCGCTGCCTGCGACGACGCATCGGTAGGCGCCGCGGGATCGCGAGTCCCGATCGGCGAAGCGGGGTAGATTGAGAAGCGCTTGCGCGCCGGCCTGCCCGGGAGCCGACCCCTGCGCGTCGCCCAGAAAGGCAGCCTCCGCCCGATGACCGGCACCTACACCCTCTATGGGAGCTACGCCTCCTACTACACCGCCAAGGCGCGCGCCTGCCTGCGCAAGAAGGGCGTGCCGTTCGTCGAGCGCCTGCCGAGCGCCCCACGGTTTCGCGAGCACGTCCGGGCGACGTCCGGGAGCCATCGCATCCCGCAGTTGGAGACGCCGGATGGCACGGTCATCCAGGACTCGATCGAGATCTTCGACCACATCGACACGCACTTCCCCGCCCTGCCTGGGGTGCCGTCGACGCCGCGCCAGCGCCTGGCCGTCCACCTGATCGAGTTGTTCGGCAGTGAGGGACTCGTGCGGCTCGCGTGGCAGTACCGCTGGTTCTTCGAGGGCAACGACTTCTTCGTCCGCATGGACTTCGGCCGCTCCTTCCGGCCCCAGGGCAGCGACGAGGAGCTCATGCACTACGGCGGGCTCATCGCGGACCGCATGCTGAGCCGGGGCGCACAGAACGCATCCGACGACGTGCGAGCCGAGATCGAAGCGGACTACGTGGAGCTGCTCGGGCTGCTCGAAGTGCACTTCACCCATCATCCGTATCTGCTCGGCGGCCATCCCAGCCATGCGGACTACTCGATGATGGGCGCACTCCACGCCCACATGGGCCGCGACCCCGTGCCGCTGCGCGTGATGCAGGATCATGCGCCCCGCGTGTTCCGGTGGGTGGAGCACATGCTGGTACCGGAGGTGGAGTCGCCAGAGTTCTTCGACACGCCCGTCGAGTACCCGCCCGACGACGCGATTCCCGAATCACTGGAGGCCCTGCTCGCCTGGCTGGCCGGCCACTACGCCGAGCCCTTCCGCCAGAACCTGCTCGCCTGGAACGAACACGTGCGCGACCGCAGCAGCGAACTCGAAGGCACGGAGGTCCTTGCCGACGGCGACCAGCAACCTCAGCTGCCGCCCATCCCGATCGAGGTCGATGGCGAGCAGGTCAAGGCATCCTGCAACCCCCACCTGGTCTGGGTCACCCAGCGCGCCCTGAACCAGTACCAAGGGCCGGGCTCGGACCGGGGAGCGTGCGACGCCATGCTCGCGGCGATCGGCGCCGACGCCCTCGTGGGGACGAAGCTCGCTCGCCAGGTCGAGCGCCGCGGCGGCCGGCTGGTACTCGGGCCGGCGTGACGCACGCAGATCGGTGCCAGCGACAACGCAGCGCCTCGATGGCCGGCAAATCGGGTCTTCCGCTTCGCGTCGGCCCTGCGCGTCGACCTGCCGTTGGCGGGCTTGCCGTTCGCGACATCGGGATCTGGGAAGGCCCTTTCCACAACCAGGAACAGCCGAAAGGCATCCCGGGGGGGCTGGGACGGCCAGCGCGTCAGCGGCGCGCAGCGGAAGGCTCGCTGGTGGGCGGCGCCACGCCGATGTCACAGATCGCGCCGTAGACCCCGCCCTCCCCCAGACGATCCCGCAGTCGCCGCTGCGCAGCACTCGGCTCAGCGCCGCTCGCGTTCTCTGCGTTCCCGGCGTTGCCTGCATTCCCTGCGTTGCCCGCGTTCCCTGCATTCCCTGCGTTGCCCGCGTTGCCTGCATTCCCTGCGTTGCCCGCATTCCCTGCGTTTCCCGCATTGCGTGCCTTCGGCTTCGCAGCCCGCACGACCGGTCCCCCGCGGTGCACATCCCCATGGCGGTACTTCCTCGGGGCCGGCTTCGCCGGATGCTTCAACGCCTGCGGTCTGGGCGCCGGAGCCGGCTTCGCGGGACGCACCACGGGCCGCGGTGTCCGCGTCTGTTGCCTGTTGCCCGCGTCTACGTGGCGGTACTTCCTCGGAGCCGCCTGCGCCAGACGCACGACGGCCGGCTTCTGCAGCTCCCTCATGTTCCGCATGGGCTCTTCGACACTCTCGGCCGCCCGGGCTTGGGCGGGCTCGGCCAGCAGCAGGCCTGCGGTCGCCACGGCGACGACTGCGAAAACCGACGACAGGCCCCATCGAGATCGCTCGTTCATGACTGTCTCCTTGTCCGTGCAGTGGTGGAATCGCAGCTGCAACGCCCGCAGCCGGCACGCGAGCAACCGGCTCGCACGCACGAAGGGAACGGCGTAGAGGCGCAGCACACCGGCGTAGTCAGACTCACCACCGCCCAGGCCGAAGCGCAAAGGCAGGGGCCTGCGCGGGGGCAGGTAGAGGGAGCCCGCCAGCCAGTCCCAGAACGCGAAGGTGGCGCCGAAGTTCTTGTTCGCGTGGCGCGGGTCGGCGCTGTGGTGGATCTGGTGATGGGCCGGGCTCACGAAGACGCGGCCCCACACGGGCCCGAAGGAGAGCCACACGTGGGAGTGCTGCAGGTTCGCTACCACCGCGTAGGATACGACGGCGAAGGCGTTGACCCCGAGCAGCGCCCAGTGGTCGAGGCCCCAGGCCGCCAGGTAGTCGAACAGGCCGAGGGGGACGCCGGCGCCCACGCCCATGCAGGCGCGCTGCAGCGTCTGGGTCACCGGGTGCACGCGCGCCGAGGTGAAGGGTGTCAGCACCTCGGCCGAGTGGTGCACCTTGTGGAACTCCCACAGGAAGTCCACCCGATGGCTCATCCGGTGCGAGACGTAGAAGCCGAGGTCCGACCCCACGGTCAGGACGAACGCGAGCAGCACCTGGGTGGCGACGGTATTCGGCAGCAGCGGCACCGCCTGGCCGAACCCGCCCTCGAGCGCCAGCGAGGTGTGATAGGCAACGACGGCGCCGGTGATGGCGAAGGGAGCAATCAGCGCCGCGCCGAGCGATCCGTGCACAGCCAGGTAGCGCAGGTCGAGACCCGCCGAGGGATGGCGCCAGACCTCGCGCGGGAAGCAGAAACGCAGGGCCCCGCGAAACGACCACGAGCCCCGGGCGCGCTCGCGCCCGGTGTAGACGCCGAGTGCCAACAGCAAGGCGCACACGAGGTAGGGCGCGTAGAAGGCCTGCTCGGGCCGCAGCGGCAGGCGTAGGAGCTGCTCAGCGGCGGCGGCGACCCACTCGATGAACTCCATGCTCCCGCGTCTCCCGTGCTCGTGGAGCCGAGTATCGACGGGCGGCCCCGCCGGCGCTGTAAAGCACTTCACAGGCCGCGCCGGTGGCGGGGACCCTTGGCGAGCTGCAGAGGCAGACCAAGGCGGGCCACCTCGCTTTCACATCCTGGAGGTGCCTACGTGCTGCGCCCGAGCGAGTCCGCTCGTTCTTGAGCCTCGACAGGAGCGGCGATCACCAAGATCCATGAGGCCGGGGTCCCACGAGGTTCCAGGCCGATGACGCGCAAGGGCTCGATCGTCAGATCGAGCGCCGCGGCGGCCGGCTGGTGCTCGGCCCACTGTGACGGGCTGGGGCGACCCGGTGCGCACGAGCCAGAAGGCTCAGCCCCGTCGGGGTTCGTCCAGCCGGGTCGCGAGCAGCACGTACATCGAGTCGTCCACGGCCGCGCGGCCCGCGGCGGCGTAGCGCTGCTGCAGCTCCGTAGCCATCGCCAGGTCGGCGACGCTGAATCCGTGGCGGCCGAGGAAGTGGTCGATCTCCTCGGGGTGGACGCCGAAGGTGACCGGCTCGCCGATGAAGCTGAGCGCGGTGGGGGCCGCACGGCGCGCGGTGCCCGCGAGGCTCGGGTCGTCCACCAGGTGCCACATGTCGAACGCGATGGCCGAGCCGGGGCCACTGAGCTCCCAGACCGCGTCGAGGGTCGCCTTGACGGCGGCCCGTGTGAGGTACATGGGCACGCCTTCCCAGGCGAAGAACGTGCGCGCTCCCGCTTCGTAGCCCGCGCGCGGCAGCGTCTCCTGGAGCGTCTCGGTCTCGAAGTCGATCTCGACCCGCACGACATTCGTCTCCGGGAACCTGCCCGCATGCTGCGAGATGACCTTGGCCTTGGAGCGGCTGATGGCCGGCAGGTCCACCTCGTAGACCGGCCGCCC
>JAJDAR010000076.1 GCA_029261775.1 Deltaproteobacteria bacterium
CCCTTCAACAGCGGCTACTTCATGTGCCTGGAGGTGATCGGGGTGGACGCCGAGACGCTCCGCGTGCACCTGCTCGATGCCCACGGCACCGGCTTGATCGCCACCAGCAAGACCGATCTGCGCGTCGCGTTCTCGTGCCTCGAGCTGGAGGAGATCGAGCCCCTCTTCGAGATCGTCCACCGGGCGATCCAGGAGCTCCGCACCCGCTGAAGCGCGTGAGCCAGGAGCTCCGCACTCGCTGACGCGCGTGGGCCGGGCGCTAGTCCCCGGTGTCGAGTTCCTCGAGCAGTCGGATGAGTAGCTCGATGCTCTCGTTCAGCGTCGCGACCCGGATGCGCTCGTTCGGGCCGTGGATGCCGCGGGTGTCGATCGGTCGGAGCCGTCTCGGGACGAAGCCGTAGGCGATCACTCCCTGCCGACGGAACCAGTGCGCGTCGCTGCTGCCCAGCTGCACGGTCGGCGCGACGACGGCGCCCGGTTCGGAGAGCCGCGCCGTGCGTCGGATCGCCTCCATCAGGCCGGTCTCCGTCGGGGACGTGCTGGAGTGGACGGCGAGCTGGATCGAGACCTCGACTCGCGGATCGTCGATCCGTGCACGCAGGGCGTCGGCATGCTGCGTACAGTCCCCGCCCGGCACGAGCCGCACGTCGAGCCCGGCAAAGGCCTCCGAGGCCGTCTGGTTGATCCCGGAGCTGCCCTCCAGGGTGGTGATGCTCGTCGTGTCCTGCACCATCGCGGCCCGGCCCGGATCCGCGAGGAAGCGCCGCCGGAACTCCGGGTCGCGAAGGGCCGCGGCGAGGTCGCGCCAGCCCTCGCGATCCTCCGCCGGGGCCAGGTCCGCCAGATGACGAAAGCTGCGCGCCACCTCGGGAGCGACCTCGATCCGGGGGACGTGCTGCCGCACCCGCTCGAGGGCATCGAGCAGCAGCGGAACGGCGCCCTCGGGATCGGGCACCGCGGGGTGGCCGCTCTCGGCGCGGGCCCGCAGCTTCAGCCAGCACGGGACTTTCTCCGCGAAGCCGACGCCCCACAGATCCGGCTGGCCCGGCCCCCCGATGGCGATCCCACCCCCCTCGCCCAGCAGGTACTCGGCCCCCGCCACGAGGTCCGGCCGCTCCCGGGTGAGCCAGCCGGCGCCCGCCTGCCCCCCGGTCTCCTCGTCGGGCACCGATAGGACGATCACGTCCCGGCCGAGCGGCCGCTGGCGCTCGGCCAGCCGCGCCGCCGCCATCAGGTGGATGACCGCGATGCCCTTGGCATCGAGCGCGCCGCGGCCGTAGACGACGCCGTCGGCGATGGTCCCGGGCGCTCGATCCGGGCCGGGCGCGGCCGGCACGACGTCCAGATGCGAGAGCAGGATCAGCGGGCGGGCCGAGCCCCGCCCGGGCACCCGCACCCACAGGGCAGCCCGTTCCGAGGGCTCCTCCCCCCGGCTCGCGGAGCCCGGAACGGGGATGACCCGCGTCTCCAGGCCCCTGGCTTTGGCCCAATCCGCCAGCAGCCGGGCCAACGCGGCTTCGTTCCCCGGGGGGTTCGTGGTGTCAACCTGAAGGGAACGTGAAAGCAGCTCAGCGGCGCCCCCTCGCCAATCCGGCTCTGGCGCGCCAGAATCCGGTCTCGCCGGAGTCCCCTGGCCGGCGCAAGCCAACAGGCCGGCCCCCAGCAGGCCCGCAAGGGCCCGCCGAAAAGCGGTCGTAGGGACTCGAGGCGGACTGGTGACGGCGGACACACGAAATTCCGTTCGATTGGACTATCTAGCATCGACGCCTGCCGGTCGATGAGGAACCCGCGGAGACGATTTCCCGGGTGGACGATGAGAACCGCAGGGCGAGTGCCGCGCCGATCTCCGCCGGCACGACCTCTTGAACGAGGCCAAGGATGAAGCTGGATCGAACACGAGCAACCGCCGCTGCGGCCGCGCTCCTGTCAGGGCTCGCCATCGGCCTGTTGGTGGCGAACGTCGCTCCGGATCCCGAGGCTCGGGTCGAGGCCGAGCGGGCGCCGCAAGCCAGCGTAGCGGTCGCTGCGAGCCGGGAGCCGGTGGCCCCGCAGCCTGCGGCGCTCCACGAAGGCAAGCTCCGGCGCGGTGACACGCTCTCGACGGCGCTCCGGCGTCACGACGTCGACTGGAGCCACATCCACCAGATCGACCAGGCGATGCTGCCCGTCTTCAACTTCCGCTACGCGCGCCCCGGCGATTCCTACCGCCTCGCCCTCGACGACGCCGGCGAGTTGATGCGCTTCGACTACGAGCGCTCCCGCCTCGAGCGCTACGTGCTGCAGCGCCGTGGCGAGGAGATCCGAGTCCGCCGCATCGAGCCCGACATCGCGGTCCGACGCGCCCGGATCGCGGGCGTGGTCAGCGGCAGCCTCTACGAGGCGATCGGCCAGCTCGGTGAGGCCACCGAGCTCGCCAGCGACTTTGCCGACATCTTCGCCTGGGACGTCGACTTCTCCCGGGGCGTGAAACGAGGGGACGAGTTCTCGATCCTCTACGAGCAGCGCTTCCTGGAGACCGGCGGCGCTGACGTCTACATCGGCCCCGGTCGCATCCTGGCCGCCCGCTACTCCAACGCCCAGGAAGACTTCCACGCGGTCGTCTTCTCGGCCGACGCCGAGACGCAGGGCTACTACCGCCCGGACGGCTCCTCGGTCGAGCGGCAGTTCCTGCGCGCTCCCCTCAAGTACCGCCGCATCAGCTCGCGCTACTCGCCCAACCGGCTGCATCCGATCCTGAAGGTGCGCCGGCCCCACCTCGGCATCGACTACGCGGCGCCGCGGGGAACCCCCGTCTGGTCGGTGGCCAACGGGACGGTCGTGTTCCGCGGCGTGCAGGGCGGCTTCGGCAAGATCGTGAAGGTTCGGCACGCCAACGGCTTCGTGACCCTCTACGGCCATCTCTCCCGCTTCGCCGACGGGATGACCGTCGGCAGCAAGGTCCACCAGAAGCAGGTGATCGGCTTCGTCGGCTCGACCGGCTTGTCGACCGGGCCGCACCTCGACTTCCGGCTCAAGCAGAACGGTCGCTACGTGAACCCGGCGACCCTGGACACGCCGCCGGCCAAGCCGATTCCCAGCGAGCTGATGGGCAGCTTCGCGGCCTACCGCGACGAGTTGCTCGAGGCGCTCGAGCCGGGCCCGATGGTGGCTGCCACGACCGAGGCCCTGTAGACCCGACCTTCTGGTCGTCGGGTCTGGTTCGGGCGTCCGGCGCGCCCATCGTGGCCCCGGATGTGCCACCCTTCGGGCATGCCTCCCTCCCCCCTCCGAGACCGTCTCGCCTCCGTCGGCGAGGGCCTGGCCGCCCGGGAGCGCGAGCATCGGGTGGCCGTCGAAGAGGCGTGGACGCGTGCCGAGGCGCTGCGAGCCGAGATCGCCGAGGGGCTGAAGGGGTACGAGGAGGCCATCGCAAAGGCCGGCGCTCCGCAGCTCGCCGTCGATCTCGGGCCCGTGCGCACCGACGAGAAGCACGTGCGCGCCGTCGAGTTCGAGCTGGCCCGCGGCAGGCACCGAGCGCTCTTCATCGTCAAGAGCCGGGGCGAGATCACCCTCGTCGGTCCGTTCCGCACCGGCAAGCCCGAAGGGCCCTGTCAGTCGGTCGCCTGGGATTCGCGCCCCGATCTCGACACGGCCCTCGGCGGGTTCATCGAGAAGTTCCTCGAGGAGGCCGCCACTCCGTGAGGGCGCGCCGCGCACAGGCCCGGTGAGCGCGCTGGTCGGGCTCCGCCGCGTTCGCGTCGGGTCGACGAATCCTCCCAAGCTCGAGGGCGTTCGCCAGGCACTGGCGGCCTACCTGGAAGAGCTCGAGACGATCCCCGTGGACGTCGAGAGCGGCGTTCCCGACCAGCCGATCGGCTATCCCCAGATCCAGGAGGGGGCGCGCAATCGCGCCCGGGCCGCCCAGGAGAGCGGTCCCTGTGATCTCGCCGTCGGCTATGAGGACGGTCTCGTGGAGATCCCAGGGGCCGGCTGGTGGAACGTCGGCTGTGCCGCGGTGGTGGACGGCGAGCGCTCGGGCCTGGGCTTCTCTTCCGGCTTCGCCTATCCGCCCGCCTGTGTCGCGCCCGCCGTCGAGCAACGGGAGCCGATCGGCGGCGTCTTCGACCGTTTCTGGCGCGCCCACCGCACCGAGCCCGACCGCGATCCCTCGGCCCTCTCCGTGGGCAACGTCGGCAAGCTGACCGCAGGGGCCCTGCCGCGCGCGGAGTACACACGACACGCGGTGCTCTGCGCACTGGTCTCCTGGCTCCACCCCGATCTCTACGCCGCCCGAGGAGCCTCGCCTTGAGCCGAGACGTCCCGCTCGATCAGACCCCCGTCGAAGAGACGAGCCAGCTCGTGGCCTTCATTCGTGACGGTGAGAAGCCGCCGGAGCAGTGGAAGGTCGGTACGGAGCACGAGAAGATCGGCCTGCTCGCCGAGGACCATGCGCCGGTGCCCTACGAGGGCGAGCGCGGGATCGCCTCGCTGCTCGAGGCGATGGCGGTGGAGGACGGCTGGCGGCGCATCTTCGAGGGCCAGAACCTGATCGCCCTCGAGAAGGACGGCGCCAGCATCACCCTCGAGCCGGGCGGCCAGCTCGAGCTGTCGGGGGCGCCGCTTCGCACCATCCACGAGACCTGTGACGAGTTCCACGGGCATCTCGACCTGGTGCGGCGGGTCTCGGGCCCGCGCGGCGTGATCTGGCTCTCGCTCGGGATCAATCCGCTCCACGAGGTGGAGGCGATCCCGCGCATGCCGAAGACCCGCTACCGCATCATGCGGGAGTACCTCCCGACCCGCGGCGACCTGGCGCTGCACATGATGCATCTGACGGCGACGGTGCAGGCGAACTTCGACTTCGCGAGCGAGGAGGACATGGTGCGCAAGCTGCGCACCGCGCTCGGCCTGTCGCCGATCGTGTCGGCGCTGTTCGCGAACTCGAGCATCGTCGGAGGCAAGGCCTCGGAGTTCGTCTCGCGCCGCGTGCACATCTGGCATCACACGGATCCGGACCGCTGCGGGCTGCTCCCCTTCGCCTTCGAGGCCGACTTCGGGTACGACGGCTACGTCGAGTGGGCCCTCGACGTGCCGCTCTTCTTCATCGTGCGGGACGGTGCCTACCTGCCCGCCCGGGGGACGACCTTCCGGGAGTTCATGGCCCGCGGGATCGACGGGCATCGCCCGAACCTCTCGGACTGGAACCTCCACCTGACCACCCTGTTTCCCGAGGTGCGCCTGAAGCGGGTGCTCGAGGTGCGCGGTACGGATGCCGTCCCTTCCCCCCTGATCTGTGCCCTGCCCGCGCTGTGGAAGGGCCTGCTCTACGACGCCGAGGCGCGGGAGAGCGCCTGGGCCCTGGTCGCCGGCCACAGCTTCGAGGAGCGCGCCGCCGGGCTGGCTGCGGTGTCGCGCCGCGGCCTCGCCGCCGAGATCGCGGGACGCCCGGTCCGCGAGCTCGCGGAAGAGCTCGTGGCGATCTCGGGGGAGGGATTGAGGCGGATCGGCCACGCCGGCCAGCGCGACGCGGACGAGCGGAGCTTCCTCGATCCCCTCCGGCTGCAGCTGGAGAGCGGCCGGAGCCCAGGCGAGGAAATCCTCCTGCGCTGGGAGGGCGACTGGGGCCGCTCGGTCTCCCGCTTGATCGAGTACGCGCGATACTGATAGAGTCGCCTCCCTGCCCTCCGGGGGGGCGCATCAAGGAGAATCCATGGCCCGCAAGATGAGGATCTCGTTCACCCTGGACGAGTCGGATACCGCCTACTTCGAGA
Source organism: Deltaproteobacteria bacterium (assembly GCA_029261775.1). Lineage (GTDB taxonomy): Bacteria > Myxococcota_A > UBA9160 > UBA9160 > UBA6930. Next base: position 5,751 of record JAJDAR010000076.1, read on the forward strand.
GGATCTACCGGGCCGCCAAGAAGAACGCTTCGGCGGACGACTGGGCGAAGATCTCTCGTGGGGTGCGCAAGCTGATCGACGAGGTCCGCAACACGAAGAAGGTGCCGGCCTTCGTCTCGGGTGCCATCACCTCGCTCGAGGACCTGATGGAGATGGTCGAGGACGCGGACTACAAGGCGCCCAAGCCGGTGATCGCCCGCGCGATCGCTGCCCTGGCCTACTTCGACAACCCGCGCGATGTGATCCCCGACGACGTCCCGTTGGTGGGCTTCCTGGACGACGCCATCATGATCAAGTTCGTCGAGGAGGATCTCGAGCACGAGCTCTGGGGTTACCGCAAGTTCCGCGCCTTCCGGGAGGGCAAGGAGCAGCGCTTCTGGACCGATACGGCCAAGAAGCGTCTGGCACCCTGGCTGGAGGCCAAGCGCAAGGAACTCCGCCAGAAGATCCAGGAGCGCGAGGCCAAGAGCCGGAAGTAGGGCCGGGCCCTGCCACGGGGCGGCCCCCTCTGGAAGGGCTACCCTAGGCCGCCGATGGAAGCAGGGAGCCGAGCCCGGATCCTCATCGTCGACGACGAGGAAGCGATCCTCGAGACGATGAGCTTCACGTTCGAGGACGACTACGAGGTCCTCACGTGCACCGCCGCGAGCGAGGCACTGGCGCTGCTCGATCGCGAGGGCGCGGTCTCCGTCGTGATCTCGGACCAGCGGATGCCGGAGATGACCGGCGTCGAGCTGCTCGCCAAGGTCTTCGAGCGACATCCGGCCACGGTCAGGATCATCCTGACCGGCTTCGCGGACATGGACGCCATCATCAGCTCGATCAACGATGGCCACGTCTACGCGTACATCACCAAGCCGTGGGAGACCGACGACCTCAAGCAGGTGGTGCGCCGCGCCGTCGAGCACCACGCCCTGGCGGTCGAGAACGAGCGGCTGCTCTCGGATCTGCGGGACGCGAACGTGTTCCTCTCCGCGGTGATGGACGAGCTGGACACGGGTGCGGTGGCGATCGACGCCGACGGGATCGTGCAGGCCGTGAACCGGCCGGCCCGCACCTACATGGGCCTCGATGAGAGCACCCGGGGCCGACCTCTCCGCGAGGTCCTGGGATCGAAGACGCTCGAGAAGATCGATGCGGCGGTGCGCACCCTGCGCGAGGACGACGAGGTCTCCTATGAGGAGATCGAGCTCCCGCGCGGCGACGGGGTGAAGCTCCGGATCGCGATCCACCCCTTGACGAGCCCCGATGGCCGGGAGCTGGGGCAGGTCGTGTTCGGTCGGGAGATCTCCCACGAGCCGCTGAAGCGCCGCTTCGAGGAGATCATCGAGGGCCTCGGCAAGCAGGATGGCGAGCTGCGAGGACCGTTGGCGGACGCCCGGGCGCAGCTGTCGGAGCTCGCCGATCAGGTGAAGGGCACCGGCATCACCTCGCCTGGCATGAGCGAGCTCGCCGAGCGCACGTCGCGCACCCTGACGGCGATCGAGTACTGGCTCGCGGTCGATGACGTCCTGGCCAAGGAAGACTTCCCCGAGGCGCAGCCCCTGCTCGAGCGGATGCGCATCGCCACGTCGCGCTGGCCCAGCGCGGACCACCTGCCACACCGCGTGCGCGAGCTCGCGCAGCGCGTGGAGGCCTACTACGAAACCGGAGAGAACCCGAAGCAGCCCGTCCTCTGAAGTCACGCCTCCCGCGGCGCCGCGACCGGCGGTTCCGCGACTCGACTTCCGGATGGAACGGCTGCACACGACGTACCGCTTCACCTACGCGTTCCACGCGCGGGAGGTGCGGTTCGAGCGGGATGCGGGGGACGGCTTCCAGGGCGTCTTCCCCGAGACCTTCTCGTTCCATGCGGATCGCCACGACCCGGCGGAGCTGTACCTGCGCTTCGAGGATCTGTGGACCCAGCCGACGCTGCTGGCGCCCCAGGCCGGACGCCGCGATTGCGAAGAGCTGCTGCTCGGCCTGCTCGCTGCCCTCCCCGGCACGCTGGCCCAGGTGCTCGCCGGGCTCGCGGAGGGCTCGGATCGCGGCCCCGTGCTGCGGGCGAGCGAGGACGTCGCCGTGCTGGGCCAGGTCGCCCTGCGCTTCATCAACGACAAGGGCCTGAGCGACCGCCGCAGTCTCCAGCTCGCCCGCTTCCACTGGCGAAAGCTCGTCTGGCGCTGCCTCGTGACCGTGATGGAGGAGAGGGTGCGGCCGGAATTCGTCGCAGCCTACCAGGACGGGTCCGTCGACCCCGACACCACCTCCGATCCCTACGACGTCTCCTTCTACTACGCGCTGGCCTCCCAGGACCCGGAGCGCATCGACCCGTCGGTGGTCGGGGCCGCCGAGCGTGCCTTCGTGCGCTGGGTGGACGAGGTCTGCCTCGACGAGGACAACGGGGCCTTCGAGCGCGAGCCTTCGCCCTTCGCCGATCGCGAGACCGAGGTGCTCCGGGCGATCACGGTCTCGGGGCTGCGCCGCGTCGACCGCGGTCGCGACCTCACCCCCTTCCTGCGGCGGCCCGGCAACCTCGATTCGGCGCGCCTGCTCCAGCGGCTCGCGACCTGGTTCCTGCGCCAGTACGACATCCACCACGCCGCGGCGATGCTGAACCACGCCGTCGCGCTGCGCGACCGCGACGACGACGCCGACCGGGTCCTCTCCCGTCACGGCTCCCGCAACTACGGTCTGGCCCTCACGATTCCGGCGCTGCCCTTCGTTGCCGCGGTCTTCGGGTACGAGCGCTGGCCGGAGGTCTTCGATGCGATGGCCTCCCTGCTCGTGCTCGGGGGGCTGCTCGCCGCGCTCTGGTTCCTGTTCTACCGCTTCATGTGGAAGAAGGACCTGAGCATCTTCCACTCTTCGGTTCCCCGGATCGGCGCCGGCATCATCGTCGGCTACCTGCCGGTCTTCCTGATCGACGAGGTCTGGGATCTGGCCCAGCAGGCACCCGTCTACATCCTGGCCACGATCATGCTGCTGGGCTCGACCACGCTGCTGTACCTGTACGTGGAGGTCCAGCGCCGCATCGGGGACCCGACCGAATCCTTCGCCCGCACCCGCGACATCTTCCTGCTCGGGCTGATGGAGGCGGCCGGCTTCGGGCTGGTGGTGACCAGCCTGCTCGGCCCGCTGATGGCGGTGCGCAACTGGGCCCCGGCGCTGGGCGGTGGAACCATCGAGACCCTTCCGGGCGTGCTGACGCCCTTCCTGGGCGAGCTGCCGCGCATCCTCGGCGTGGGCCCCTTCTACGCCTTTCCCACGGCGATCCTGCTGATGAGCTTCATGGCCTTCTTCATCGGCACCTTCCTCCAGCTGCTCTGGGAGGATCTGCCGATCACCGAGCCGCTCTGAGCGGTCCGGCGGGCCGTGCCCGGTTGGCGTGGTCGGCATCCGACTCGGTACCCTCCCTTTTCCCCCGCTGCCTTCGGAGTGATCGATGGCCGAGATCGTCATGTACACCACGTCCTGGTGCGGCTACTGCCAGCGGGCCAAAGGCCTGCTCTCGCAGAAGGGCCAGACCTGGACCGAGATCGACATCGAGGAGCAGCCGGACCAGCGCGCGGTGATGATCGACCGGGCGCAGCGCAGCTCCGTGCCGCAGATCTTCATCGGCGATCTGCACGTGGGCGGCTACGACGACATGGCGGCCCTCGAGCGTCAGGGCAAGCTCGACGAGCTGCTCGGCGGCGAGCGGGAGGCGGGCTAGCCGGATGGAAGCCGAGCACTGCAAGGTCCTGATCATCGGCAGCGGGCCGGCGGGCTACACCGCCGCGATCTACGCGGCGCGAGCCGAGCTCCAGCCCGTCATGCTGGCGGGCCTGCAGTTCGGCGGCCAGCTCATGCTGACGACGGACGTCGAGAACTACCCCGGCTTTCCGGACGGCGTCACCGGGCCCGACATGATGGACATGTTCCAGAAGCAGGCCGAGCGCTTCGGGACCCGGGTCCTGATGGAAGATGCCATCCGCGTCGATTTCTCCCGGCGCCCCTTCCGCGCGGAGACCGAGGACAAGGCCTTCACGGCGGACGCGGTCATCGTGGCCACCGGTGCGACCGCCAAGTGGCTGGGCATCCCCTCCGAGGAGCGGCTGGTGAACAAGGGCGTATCGGCCTGTGCGACCTGCGACGGCGCCCTGTATCGCGACAAGGCGATGGCCGTCGTCGGGGGTGGGGACACGGCGATGGAAGAGGCGCTGTTCCTGACGCGCTACGCGCCGACCGTCACCGTGGTCCACCGCCGCGAGGAGCTGCGCGCCTCCAAGATCATGCAGGACCGGGCCCTCAAGAACCCGAAGATCGAGTTCGCGTGGAACTCCGAGGTCGACGAGGTGCTGGGCGAAGACTTCGTCACGGGCGTCCGGATCAAGGACGTCCGCGACGGATCCACCCGGGACCTCGCGATCGAGGCGCTCTTCATCGCCATCGGCCACAAGCCGAACACCGAGGTCTTCCAGGGCCAGCTCGAGCTCGACGACACCGGCTACCTCAAGGTCGAGCCGGGCACGACCCGCACGAACATCGAGGGCGTCTTCGCTTGCGGCGACGCCATGGACCCGACCTATCGCCAGGCGGTCACCGCCGCTGGCACCGGCTGCATGGCAGCGATCGACAGCGAGCGCTGGCTGGCCGAGCAAGAGGCGGACTAGCGCGCGTCCAAGGAGCCCGATGGCTCGCACCCGCGAACGACTCGAACAGCTCGTCGCCCAGTCTCCGGACATCGTGGTGGGCACCGACCGCAAGGGCACGGTGGTCTACTACAACGACGGAGCGCAGACGATTCTCGGCTACACCGGGGACGAGATCCTCGGCTCCTTCGTGGGCCGCCTCTACCCGAGCCTCGACGAGGCAAAGCGGGTGATGCAAGCCATGCGCAGCCCCGAGTACGGGGGCCCCGACGTCGTCGAGACCTTCCAGACCACCTACCTGTCGAAGGACGGCGCGGGCATCCCGGTCGCGATCTCGGGGACCCTGCTCCGCGACGAGGACGGCGAGGAGGACGGAACGATCGGCTTCGCCAAGGATCTGCGCGACATCCTGCACAAGGACAAGCTCGCGACCCTGGGCGAGGTGGCGGTCGGACTCTCGCACGAGATCAACAATCCGCTGGCCGTGATCCTGAACCAGGCGGCCCTGCTCGAACGGGACGTCGAGGAGCTGGCCGGCGAGCGCGACATCTCGGTGGAGAACGAACGTCTCGACGCGATCCGTCGCGAGATCGCGCGGATCAGCGAGATCGTCGAGCGGCTGGGCGAGATGGTCCAGGAGGACACCTACGAGACCAAGGGCTACGTGGGCCCGGCTCGCATGGTCGACCTGCGCCCGCGCTCCGAGCGCGATCTCGACGACCGCCCCGAGCTCTCCGGGCTGCGCATCCTGATCGCCGACGACGATGGCGGGATCTGCCACAGCCTCGAGGAGATCCTGAGCCACGACGGCTGCGAGGTCGTCACCGCCAGGGACGGCACCGAGGCGATCGAGGCGCTGGAAGCGGGCTCCTTCGACGTGGTCCTGTCCGACGTCGTGATGCCGAAGATGGACGGCTACGACCTGTTCCAGGCGATCCGCAAGCGCTGGCCTGGCTTGCCGGTCCTGATGATGACCGCCTTCCACTACGACAAGGATCACATCATCAAGCGCAGCCGCGTGGCGGGTCTGGAGACCGTGCTCTTCAAGAAGCCGGTCGATCCCGACCGGCTGCGCGAGGCCATCCTCGAGGCGGTCGGCAAGGCGAGCTGAGCACCCGTCCGCTGGCGCGCTCCCGCCCGATCCCATCGTCAGGTCTTCTCCAGCCCGAGGTGCTCGAACCAGCGGGTGTCCGCGTGCGCCGGGAGGCGCTCCCGCCAGGGGGCGTTCGGCTGCGGGGTGCCGTCGGGCCAGGCGGCGTTTGCCAGAAGGGCCTCGCCATGGGCGTCGAGGGCGATCACGCGTTCTGCGGGACCGGCCGAGGCGAACAGCGCCTGTTGCTCGAGGGTCATGCGGGCGGGGTCGCAGGAGCCCCGCTGCACGTCCCGCTGGAAGAGCGCGACCTCATCGGCTCCGAGGGCGCACAGGGCGAAGACGCGGACCCGGCCATCCGGCGTCCAGTCGAGCAGCTCCAGCAACCCGCAGCCGTCGCAGTCGGGACAGCGGACCACCGCCACGGTGGCGCCGGCCTCCCAGTCGAGGACGTCGTCGGCCTGCCTCGCAAGTCGCGGGAGGAGCGGCGAGGAGAGATGGGTGCACAGCCTGCGCCGGGGGTCCATCGCCGGTCAGTCGAACATAGTCCGGCCCGGCAAGGGCCAGGGCGCGCACGCGCCGTCCTCGACCTCGGCGTAGCGGGCCGGAGTCATCAGGTCGCTCCACTGCACGAACAGGCGGTAGATCTCGCAGCGCTTGTCGTCGTCGACCAGGCGGGGGTCGGCGGCGACCCGAGCCAGCAGGCTCTCGCGGTCGAGGGTTTCGTTCGAGAGGTGGAGCCCGCGATCCCGCTCGCTGTCGAAGACCATGAAGCGGGGCTCGTCGGGGGGCCGGCCCCAGGCCTTCCACTCCGGCAGGTCTGCGTCCTGGCCGCGGCCCGGCTCGCCGCTGGCTGCGAACTGCGTCCAATACGAGCGCATCTCCCGCGACAGACGCTCCGCGGAGTCGGGATCCTCCAGCACCCAGCGCCGGGCGAAGTCCCAGTGGGTGCCGCCAAAGACGAAGAGCAGCTCCAGGGCGTGGCCCGCGCCGATCAGGCGGGACTGGTCGATCCAGCCGACGTCGGGCTGCTCGTCCCAGTCGAAGCGATAGCCGAAGACGCCGGGCGCCTGGCTGCCGCGCATCGCAGCGGCCGGCTCGTCGGCCCCGAGGGCTTTCCAGAGCAGACCCCCGTAGCTCGTGACGAGGTCGTAGCGCTCGGCGTCCCGGAAGCCGAGGGGAAGGAAGCCGATCCGGCGCACGTACGGCGAGAGGAAGGCCATGAAGAGCTTGTGCTCGTCGCGGTTCGTGCCCAGGATCGTCGGCACCCGGTTGTGGTGTCCGCGCCGGAGCACCTCGAGGGGATCGCGATCCGGGATGACATGGCCATCTCGAATCACGAAGGGCGCGACGTACATCGGGCCGAACCCGTCGCCGAACACCCCGAGCAGCTCCTCCGGCGTCTTGCTGTACAGGTAGCTGGCCACCTCGGTCGCCTTCATCTCGGCGACCACCCGCCGGGCTTCTTCGCGATCGTCGGCGAGTCCGTCTTGCTCGAGCAGCGAGAGCAGCACCTCCGACGAGCTTCCCGCCTCGCCCGGCTCGTCGGCGTCGCGAAGGTTCTGAGCCTGGGCGCGTGTGAAGGTCGTGGGGAAGCCGCTCTGGGAGATCGCGCGATGGAAGAGACCCCGCGCGCGAGGTGAGAGCAGCAGGGAGAACACGTTGATGCCGCCCGCCGACTCGCCGAAGATCGTGACCCGTCCGGGGTCGCCGCCGAACGCGGCGATGTGATCCCGTACCCACTCGAGAGAGCGCACCAGGTCGAGTGTGGCCCAGTTGCCCGAGCTCTCGTCGTGGCGACGGCGGCCTTCGAGCAACGCAGGGTGCGAGAACCAGCCCAGGACGCCGAGGCGGTAGTGGACCGTGACCACGATGACCCGGTTCTCGCGTGCGAGTCGCGACGCATCATAGACGTGGGAAGAGCCCATCGAGTTGCCGCCGCCATGGATGAAGACCATCACGGGCAGCCGGTCGTCGGTGGCCGGCACGGCACCCGGCTCGAAGCGGGGCGCGAAGACGTTCAGGGTCAGGCAGTCCTCGGAGCCCGTCGGATCGCCGGACGGATCGCGCTGCACGCACTCTTCGCCGTAGCTCAAGGCCTCGAGGGTCCCGGCCCAGGGCTCCGGCGCCTGCGGCGGACGCCAGCGGAGCTCGCCCACCGGAGGCTTTGCGAACGGAATGCCGCGCCAGACGTGCACCCCCTCGCTCGCCGAGCCGACCACCGACCCCTGATCGAGCGTGCGGAGGGAGCTCGCGTCCGGGGTGGGAGCCGACTCATCGCCCGCACACGCGAGGGCCATCGCGAGCAGCAGCATGCAGAAGCAGCGGAGGGTTCGGGTCATGCCGAACCTTAGCCCCCTCCCCGCCCTCGGGGTCAGTCCGAAGCGGCCGCTTCCTTGGCGGAAGAGTCCTCGACGACGTGGACGCCCCGCTCCTTGTCCCACTCGAAGCGCAGGTTCGACGCGGACTGCTCGACCGCGAGCCGGCTGTTGCCGATGCGGATCTTGACACCGGGAAAGGCCTCGCCGGTCACGACGATCGCCGCACCGGGGCGGAGGGCGCGAATGCGCCGCCGCTGCTCCCGCTTCCGTGCGAGGACCCCGCGCTTGCGCGGCTTGGCCGAGGCCCCCTTCCCGCCCGCCGCCGGGTCGCCCTCCGTCGCCGGCCCCGAGGGCAGGGGCATCGCCGCCGCGAGCACGGTGCCCGCCCCGGCCGCGGCTCCGGCCTGGCGGACCTCGATGTGCCGCTCGGCACGGATCTCGCCCCCGAGCACGCGGCCGCCGATCGCGACTTCGCTGCCGTGCAGCCGGCCATTCATGCAATCGGTCCCGATCTCGATCCGACCCCCGGCATCGACCCGGGCGTTCCACACGTGCGCGACCTTCACGTCGATCCCTGCGGAGACGCTGCCCGACTCGCTGCCGACGAGGCCGCGCATGATCTCGGCGCTGCCTCCGGCCACCACGTGGCCTCCGTCGACGCAGCCCTGCACGAGCACGTCGCCCTTGGCGCGGACCGTGGCGTTGCGGTGGATCTCGCCGGTGACGGTGATGCTTCCTTCCATGTCCAGGTCGCCACTGTGCAGGTCGACGTTGCCCTGGTGGACGAAGTGGTCGACGACGTCGATCGATAGCCCGTCGTGGAAGATCACACCGTCCCGAAGCGCACGGATCGACCCGTCGTCGGCGCGTTCGGCGCCGGGACCGAGGTCGGGCGGGCGATCCTCCCCCGGCTTGGCGGAGAGGGGATGGCCGTCGACGCCGAGGCCGTCGAGCCCCGCCGTGGCGGCCCGGTAGTGCGCGAAGACCTCGTTCTCCTGGACCCGCTTGATCAGCTTGCGGTCGCGGAAGTCGAAGGTCCCGTCCTGGCGCAGGGTTCCACCGAGCAGTCCCTCCTCGTCGCCGAACTCGACGCAGCTCGGCTCTCCGTCCTCGGCCGCGCGGCCGATGGCGACGCACGAGCGCTTCGTCGCGAAGCTCTCCCGCGCCAGCCCGTCGGCGAGCCGATCGCAAGCCGCGGTCTCGAGACCCTCGCAGACCCCGGCCGACTCGAGAGCCGCCTCCAGCTCCTCGGCACCGGCCGGCTCGCCCGGCGTCACGTCGACGAAGGCCTGCAGACGGGATGCGTCCACGGAAACGGTGATGCGGCTGGAGGCCATCGGAACGGGAACCCTCCCCCAGCCGCATCGGTGACCTTGGAGGGGTCGATGAGGCGAAGTGGGACCCACGGGAGGAAAGAGTGAAGGGGCCCGGGGCTTCCCTGGATGCGCGGTCCCCGGTTCCACCGGCGTGAGACCGGCGCTAGGCCTCGACGTACGGCTTCGGGATGTTGAAGAGCCGGCCGTCGTCGTTCTTGCAGAGGTAGTGGTCGGCCCACTCCTTGAGCACCGTCACCTCGTCCCCCGCTGCGAAGGCGACGTCCTCGACCTCCTCGCCGAGGTTGGCCTGGTGCTTCAGGGTGATGGCTTCCTTGATCGTCCCCATGGTCCTCTCCGGCGGTCGCGCGGGTTGTAGCCGCTGGGCGGGAGGCTTTCAAATACGGAGCTCACGGAGCGTCGTCGACGCCGCGCGGCGTATGGGCGCAGCAGATTCCCACGATCTGGCGACAGCCCGCTCTGCGCAGGGCCCGGGCGGCTTCCGACAGCGTGGCACCGGTCGTCGCGACGTCGTCGACGAGCCAGACCCGTCCGGGCGCAGGGCCGCGCGCCGCGAAGGCGGCACGAAGATTCCGCCGCCGCTCGGGCCGCGACAGGCCGGTCTGTCTCGCGGTGTCGCGGGTGCGCTCGAGCAGCGGACGGGCCCGCGGAAGATCGAGGTCCCGGCAGATCGCCTGGGCCAGGATCGCCGCCTGATCGAAGCCCCTTTCCCGTCGTCGCCGGGGATGGAGGGGAACCGGCACCACCGCATCGGGCGCGAGCCCGGCCGGAAGCGCTGCGGCTGCCTCGGTTGCCAGCCAGCACGCCACGGCGTCGGCGGCGGGATCCAGGGCCCGGAGCCCGCGCCCCGGATACTTGAAGCGGCGGATCCACTCGCGCCACTCCCCGGTGTAGGCCGCCGCGGCGCTCCAGGCGAGCAGCCGGCGGGGCGGAAGAGGCACGTCCGGAGCCTCCCGAGCCGGGGCGCAGCCGGTGCAGAAGGGGCCGCCGGGGCGAGGCGCTCGCCCGCAACGGGCGCAGCCGGCCGGGAGCAGGGTCTCCTCGAGCGCCACGAGCCAGGTGGGGCGGATCCGCGTTCCTTCCCGGGACCGGGAAGCCTTGGGGGGGGTGGTCGTCGCACGCGCGGGGCCGGGGGTCGGGCTCAGGCCGCCGCCAGGTCGATCGGCGGCGCATCCTCCCAGAGCCGGTCGAGGTCGTAGTACTCGCGCGCCTCCTCGACGAAGACGTGGACGATGACGTCCCCGAAGTCGATCAGCACCCAGCGGGCCTCCTCCTGGCCCTCGACGCCGAGCGGGCGCTGCCCGGCGGCCTTGCCGGCCTGGATCACGGAATCCGCGACGGAGCGCACGTGGCGGTCCGAGGTGCCCGTGAGCAGCAGGAAGGCGTCGGCGAAGGAGGTCAGCTCGCGCACGTCGAGGGCCACCGGGTCGAGGGCCTTGCGGTCCAGGGCGGCCTCGGCGAGGCGTCGCACGCGGTCGGCGCTGTCGGAGGGAGGTGTGTCGGTCAAGAGATCGGGGCTCGGCGGCTTCGGGGAGGAATCAACGGGGGTCACTCGCTTCGGGGGGGACGGGGGTTCCACGGTAGGCATCGCACTTCTCCACGGCCTCTCGGACCGCTTCCGGGACGAGGTAGCGAATCGAGCGGCCAGCGCGAATCCGCCGGCGGACGTCGGTGGCCGAGACGTCGAAGGCCGAGATCGCGAGCCGGCGGATCCAGGTGCCCGCGTCCCGGTGCCGGGCCGTCTGGCCGTCGCCCGAGAAGGCATGGCTCGCCCGCAGCG
>JAJDAR010000077.1 GCA_029261775.1 Deltaproteobacteria bacterium
GGTGGCAAGCTCGAAGACCAGCTGCGTTCCTGGGCCGCGATGGAGGAGATGCGCGACTACTTCGTGGAGAAGATCGAAGAGGTGCGGCGGGCCCCGCGCGGGGATCTGCTCTCCGAGCTGGCTGCCGCCGAAGAGGCCGGCGACCGCCTCACCGACCAGGAGCTGTTCACGACGCTGGTGCTGCTGCTCGTCGCCGGTAACGAGACGACGACCAAGCTGATCGGGAACTCCGTCGTCGCCTTGCTCGGCCACCCCGAGGAGGCGGAGCGCCTGCGCAAGAGACCCGAGCGGATCCCGGAGGCGATCGACGAGCTGCTGCGTTTCGACAGCCCCGTGCAGCTCACGTCACGCATGGTGGTGGAGGATCGACGGTTCCTGGGTGTGGACATGCGGCGGGGCCAGCAGGTGGTCCTGCTGCTCGGCGCAGGCAACCGCGACCCGTCACGCTTCCCGGATCCCGATCGGCTCGACGTCGGGCGGGAGGACGTGCGTCATCTGTCGTTCAGTCACGGCCTGCACTACTGCCTGGGCGCGCAGCTGGCGCGCCTGGAGGCGGCCCTGGCGCTCGACGCGCTGCTGGTCCGATACCCCGACCTGCGATTGGAGGCCGACGTGGTCTGGGGCGACAACCCCGTCCTGCGCGGCCCCCGCGAAGTCCCCCTCTCCCTCTAACCTCAGCCTCGATCCCCAACAACTCAAGAAACAGGCCCGGCCCTTTTTCTTAGCTGAAGAAACAGGCCCGGCCTTTTTCTTAAGTTGTTTGGGAGGTGCGATAGGATCGTGGGCTGGTTCTGTGGGGAGGTCCGGGGGCGGTGGATCTGAAGGGGATGCGGGTGCTGGTCGTCGGGGCCTCGTCCGGGCTCGGACGGGCGTCGGCCCTGCACCTGGTCGAGCAAGGCGCGCGCGTGGTGCTGGCAGCGCGCCGCGAGGAGGCCCTGCAGGCCGCCGTCGCGGAGGCGAAGGGCGAGGCCCACGCGCTGCGCTGCGACGTGTGCGATGAGACCAGCTGTCGGGACCTCGTGCGCGGCGCGTGCGAGCGGCTCGGCGGTCTGGATGGCCTGGTCTACGCGACCGGGACGGCGCGGCCGATCCTGCTCGCGGAGGCCGGCTCGGCGCGCTGGGCCGAGATCCTCGAGACCAATCTGGTCGGCGCGTCGCTCGTCACGCGCGAGGCTCTCCCGCACCTCGAGGCGAGCCGCGGTCGCGCGATCTATCTCTCGTCCATCACGGCCGAGGATCCGGTGCCGCGCGCGGGCATGGCCCTGTACGCCGTGAGCAAGGCCGCGCTCAACAAGCTGATCCAGGCCTGGCAGGGCGAGAACCCCGCCGTCGGCTTCACCCGGTTGCAGGTAGGAGACACCCTCGGCACCGGGTTCGGCGACGGGTGGACCGCCGAGGAGCTCGGTTTCGTGAAGGACTGGGCCGCGAGCGGCCTCATGTTCGGGCGGACCATGAAGCCGCAGGACGTGGCGGAGCAGATCGCGCTGCTGCTGACGACCCGCGAGGCGGTGCCCTCGATGACCCTGCAACCGCGACCGGCCATCGACGACTTCGAGTCCATGCCGGGTCTCGACGACCCGGCCGCCTACCAGAAGGCGCGAGGCAAGATCTGATCCGCGCCTGGACGGACCTGGGATAAGCTCTGCCCCGGAGGATCCGTCATGCAGATGAACGACATGATCCTGGTGAGCGTGGACGATCATGTCTGCGAGCCCCCCGAGATGTGGGAAGGGCACCTCCCCGCGGAATGGAAGGAGCGCGCGCCCCGCCTCGTCCGCAAGAGCGACGGCACCGACGTCTGGGTCTTCGAGGGCCAGCAGATTCCGAACGTCGGACTGAACGCCGTGGCCGGCCGACCGGCGGACGAGTACGGCATGGAGCCGACCTCGCTCGACCAGCTGCGCCGCGGTTGCTTCGACGTGCACGCCCGCATCGACGACATGAACGCCAACGGGGTGCTGGGCTCCCTGTGCTTTCCCTCGGTGCCCGGCTTCACCGGCGAGCTCTTCGCGAAGCAGGAGGACAAGGCGCTGGCCCGGGTCATGGCCCAGGCCTACAACGACTGGCACATCGACGCGTGGTGCGGCGCCCACCCCGGCCGCTTCATTCCTCTCGCCATCCCGATGCTCTGGGACCCGAAGGTCACCGCGGAGGAGATCCGGCGGGTCGCGAAGAAGGGCTGCCACGCCATCACCTTCCCGGACAACCCGAAGGGTCTCGGCTATCCGAGCCTGCACGACCCCTACTGGGAGCCGATCTGGCAGGCGGCCTCCGAGACGGGGACGATCCTGTGCATCCACATCGGCTCCGGCACCGGGATGTCCCTGCAGGACACCCGCGCGCCCGTCGAGATCATGATCACCTCGACGCCGATCACGCTCTTCAACTGCGCCACCGAGCTGGTCTACTCCGAGTTCCTGCGCCGGCATCCCGACCTGAAGATCGCCCTCTCGGAGGGAGGTGCGGGATGGATTCCGTACTTCCTCGAGCGTGCCGACTACGTGTACGAGCACCACCACCGCTGGACCCACAACGACTTCGGTGATCAGAAGCCATCCGACGTCTTTCGCGAGCACATCGTGACCTGCTTCATCGACGACGCGGTCGGGGTGCGCAACCGGGACCTGATCGGAGTCGAGACGATGACCTGGGAGTGCGACTACCCGCACTCCGATTCGACCTGGCCCCATTCCCCGGAGATCCTGTGGAAGAGCCTCGACGGCGTCTCCGACGAGGACATCGATGCGATGACCCACCGCAACACGATGCGCCACTTCCAGTACGACCCCTTCCAGCACGTTCCCCGCGAGCAGGCCACCGTGGGCGCGCTGAGAGCCCAGGCCACCCACGTGGATGTCGCGCCGCGCACGGGCGGCGGCGGCAAGGCCCCCTCGGACTACGCGACGGGGTACGCGACCATCGGCGACATCATGAAGCAGATGGCGACCGCCTTCGCCGTGCCCTTCGACAACGCCGGAGCCGGCACGGCCGAGGACCCGGTGGAGGCGATTCGCGCCCAATGGGATCGCAACGACAAGACCTGACGCGGGGCACCCGGCGGGCGCGACGCTAGGCGGCCACTCCACGGCGTCGCCGCCGGTGCTCGAACCAGAAGGCCACGGCCCCGAAGCCGACGGCGCCGGCCCCGATCACGAGCGGGTCGTCGAGCCCGGAGACCTGCGATGCGACCGCGGCACCGCCGACCGCGGCGAGACCCACCGGGACCACGCAGAAGAGCACGAACGAGATGCCGAGCCCGACACCGCCCGAGCGAAGCCAGGCGGGCAGCCGCCGGCCCTGCGGCGCAGGCTCTCCCCCCGCCGAGGCGAGCAGCGGGGAGTCGGGGTCGAGCCCGCCGACCCGCAGCCTCACGCGGTCCGCCGCCGTCTCCTCCAGCTCCCAGGTCAGGCCGGGGCAGCAGACACGCTCGAAATCCACGAGCTCATCGAGCTTGCGACGCAGATCGGGATCCGCAGGGAACTCCCACGCCACTCCATCCGTCAGGGCTTGCCGGTGCACGGCTCTCGGCAGCAGCTCCTGCCGCAGCATCGCCAGACGCGCGTCCCGCTCGTCCGTGGGAAGCAGGCACGGATCCTCGGGCGTCGTCTTGGAGACGGTCGTCGGTCCGCAGCCGCAGCCGCCGTCGTTTTCGCTCATGGGGTGTTTCCTTTCTTCAGGGAGTGACGGGCGCGCGGGTCCGGAGCAGGCCCTTCCGGAAGGCCAGGCCGGCCCACAGGACCTCGATCACGGCGAAGGGCCAGGAGCCGATGACGACCGCGTAGCCCGAGGACGCCAGGCAGGCGGCCCCGAAGCCCCACGAGTAGACCGCCCCCCGCTCCTCGAGCGCGTAGCAGAAGGCCATCGCCGACACGGCCAGCATTCCGAACACTTCGGTCACAGCGCGGAGTGTACAACTTGAAGTGAACTTCAAGTCAAGGCCCGTTTCGGGGGACCCGCGAGAAAGGCGCAGGCCGCCGGTCTAAGGCGCTCCCGGCGCTCCGCGACGCTCGCGCATGGCCCGGGAGCAGTCCGCCAAGGTCGGGCACTCGCAGCTCTGCAGCACCTCGAGCACCCTCTTCATCCGCTCGAGCTCCTCGATCCGATGCTCGAGGTCCGCGTGCTTCCGGGCCGCCAGGTCGCGCCAGCGCTCGCCCGGCGGGGTGCGGCGCTTGAAGCCGCCGAGCAGCTTCTTGATCTCGGCGATCCGGAAGCCCGCGCCCTGGGCCAGCTCGATCAGGGCGAGGCGGTCGAGGATCTCCTCGCCGTAGACGCGGCGGCCGCTGCGCCGGGCGGGAACCGGGAGCAGGCCCTCGCGCTCGTAGTAGCGGATCGCCGACGCGGCCAGTCCGGCCCGCCTCGCGATCTCCCCGATGGGGTACTCGGACATGCTCCCAGCCTACCGCGAGTGTCCTACGATCGGGGGTGGCCCTTCGCGAACTCCCCGGGCCCGAGGGATCCCATGCAACAGCTCAGCGGTCTCGACAACAGCTTTCTCTGGATGGAGGCCGGCGGTCAGCTCGGCCACGTCGCGAGCCTTTCGATCTTCGATGCGTCCGGCTTGAAGGGCCGGAGCTTCTTCGAGGCCCTTCGCGAGACCCTCGAGGAACGACTTCATCTGCTGCCGCCCTACCGACGGCGCCTGGTCGAGGTGCCCCTCGGCCTGGATCGCCCCTACTGGATCGAGGATCCGGACTTCGACCTCGACTTCCACCTCCGACACATCGCCGTCCCGCCGCCCGGAGATGCGGAGCAGCTCTCGGCGCTCGTCGCCCGCATCCACGCGCGGCCCCTCGACCGGGCGCGGCCCTTGTGGGAGGCCTACGTGATCGAGGGCGTCGGCGGCAGCCACGTGGCGCTCTACACCAAGATCCACCACTGCACGATCGACGGCGTCTCCGGCGCGCAGATGTCCGAGGTGATCCTCGACAAGAGCCCCGAGGGCGATCCGATCCCGCCGCCGACCCATCGTTGGGAGGCCGACTCGGTCCCGACCTCCACGGAGATGCTCGGTCGCGGCATGGTGGGTGCTGCGGTGCAGCCCGGTCGCACCGCGCGCAGCCTGTATCGCAATGCGCGAGCGATCTGGGAGAGCAGCGAGGCGCTCGGCCTGGTCGCGCGCACCGTGGGCCTCGACCAGCTGCCGCTGGTCGGCGCGCGCTTCCGACCGGAGGGTCCGGAGGTGGACGCCGATCCCATTCCGCAGGATCCCGCGCCGCGCACCCCGTGGAACCGGAGCATCACCACGCATCGCCGCTTCGCCTTCTTCTCCCAGTCGCTGCTGAGCTACAAGCGGATCAAGAACGCCTTCGGCACGACCTTGAACGACGTCGTGATGGCGGTGACGGGCTCCGCGCTGCGCGGTTATCTCGAGCATCACCGGGCGCTGCCCGAGGCACCGCTGGTGGCGATGATTCCGGTCTCTGTCCGAAGCGAGAACCAGAAGAACGAGTACACGAACCGGGTCTCGAACATCATCGCGGGGATCGCAACCGACACCGCAGATCCGGTGGAGCGCCTGATGCGCATCCACGAGGAGATGCAGAACGCCAAGCGCATGCAACAGGCCATGCCAGCCTCCCTGCTGACCGACGTGACTGAGTACGCGATGCCCGCGCTGTTGGCGCAGGCGGCCCGCATCTCCGCGCGCACGAAGATCATGGACCGCATGAACCCGCCCTTCAACGTGATCATCTCCAACGTGCCGGGTCCCCGGGAGTCCCTGTACCTGGGCGGCGCAGAGATGGTGACCTACTACCCGGTCTCGGCGGTCGCTGACGGGCAGGGGCTGAACGTGACGGTGACCAGCTACAAGGATCACCTGGACTACGGCGTGATCTCGTGTCGCGAACTGGTCCCCGACGTCTGGCGCTTCAAGGACCTCTTCGCCGCCGGCCTGGAGGAGCTGCTCAAGGCAGCCGAGATGCAGGAGAAGGAAGGCGAGGAGAGCTGAGCCGAGAGGGGCCAAGAGCGGGACGCAAGAGAGGGGACGGGCGTTTAAATTGACTGGCAAGCCGCGCGCGACGGCAAGTGGTTCGGCGGGGCACTGAAACGCACGGCCCCA
>JAJDAR010000078.1 GCA_029261775.1 Deltaproteobacteria bacterium
CCGCTGCGCCTGGGCCAGCACCGTGGGGTCGCGCCGGTCCGGCGGCAGCAGGACCGAGTGCACCATGATGGTGTTGATCGGAGGCATCACCATGCCCTCGCAGTAGTGGAACCACTGGAGGTACTTGGGGAACTCCGGCGATTCGACAGGGGGCTTCAGGCCCCCGTCTCCGTAGCGCGCCATCACGTATTCGACGATGGCGCCGGACTCCCAGAG
Organism: Deltaproteobacteria bacterium; assembly: GCA_029261775.1. Taxonomy (GTDB): domain Bacteria; phylum Myxococcota_A; class UBA9160; order UBA9160; family UBA6930. The sequence goes on from JAJDAR010000078.1 coordinate 217, forward strand.
CATGAGGTCGCCGTCCTCGAGCACGGGGATGCGGCCGAGCGGATGGCGGGCGCGGTGCGCGTCGGACTTCAGGTCCTTGGGATGGAACGCCATCTTGTTGAGCTCGTAGTCCATGCCGAGCTCCTCGAAGAGCCAGACGATCCGGCCGGCTCGCGAGTTGGGGGCGAAGTGGAGTTTCAGCATCTCTCGTCTCCTTGGGCCGATCGGGCCGGCCTCGGTGTCGAGCGCCAGGGCTCGTGGAAGTTCGTCCTTCGTCTGTCCGCTCATTGGCGAGGCTCTGTGGCCGCCATCTTAACCGCGACCCGCTCCGCCACCATCACGCAGCCGAGGTAGGTGTTGCCGGAGGGGATGCTGGGCATCGACGAGGCATCGACCACCCGCAGGCCGTCGATCCCGTGCACGCGGCAATCGGCGTCGAGCACCGGCCCCATCGGGCACGTGCTGGTCATGTGCCCGTAGCTCAAGGTGACACGCTCCAGAGCGGTAGCGACGGCGTCGGGAGCGTTCAGGTCGAGGGGCATCAGCGCCTCGCAGCCGAGTTCCCGGGCGGCCGCCGACTGCTCCCACTTGGCGAGTCGGTCGAACGCGTGACGGAGCCGACCCGGCGCATCGTCGGGCAGGGGCGGCACCTTCACGATGGGATCCGATCCGGGCGTGTCCCCCATCCGCACACTCCCGCGCCCGCTGGAGCGCAGGGAGAACACGGCCATCATGAACACGGTCTCGTCTTCGCTGGGCACCGGGGCGACCGGAAAGGCGTGATAATCGATCTCGGTTCCGTTCGAGGCGCCGACCACCAGGACCTGAGCGGGTCCACCCACACCGCCTCTGGGCCCGCCGTGGCGATAGGGGAGACCCGGCCCGATGTGGTCGCTCATGGTCGAGCCCACGGGGAGATCGGCGTGGACGCTGATGCCGTACTCCGAGAGATGCTCGGCTGGCCCGATCCCCGACCGGAACAGCAACATCGGTGACCAGAGGGCGCCGGCCGCCACCACGACCTCGTCGGCCGCGAGTTGCTCGCCGGAGACGAGCGTGACACCAGTGGCCCGTCCATCCGCGACTTCGATCTTCGCAGCCTCCGCTTTCGTACGGATCGCAAGGTTCTCTCGCGCGCGAACCTCCGCGGTCAGGTACGCGAGGCTGGTCGTGACGCGCTGCCCGTCCTCGTCGATGGTGACCGGAAAGACGCCGAGCCCCGGTAGCTGGGACGGGTCGTTGATGTCGGCGACCACCGGCTCGCCGACCTCGACCATACCGTCGTAGTAGGCGCGCTGGGCGCGACTGAGTTCGTCCAGCCGCCATCGGCGTACGGGCAGCGGGCCGCTGCTGCCGTGAATGGGCGAGGAGCCGAAATCGACGTCTCGCTCCGCGGCGATGAACGTTGCGACGACATCCTTCCAACCCCAGCCTTCGAGACCCGCCGCAGCCCACGCGTCGTAGTCCGGCGGCAGGCCACGGAGCGTGGCCAGGCCGTTCACGGCGGAAGTCCCTCCGAGGAGCCGGCCCTGGATCATCGGGATGGCGCCGCCTTTCTCCAGGAGCATCGGCGTCGTCGCGTTGGGCGTCGCGCCCTCCCAGGCGGCGGAGGCGCGGGCCGGGTCGAGAACTGCGGCGTCGTAGGCGTCGTGGTCGGGCCCCGCCTCCAACAGGGTCACCGAAAGGCCGCGATCCTCGCTGAGACGACCTGCCAGCACGGCCCCTGCCGTGCCGCCACCGACCACGATGACACTTCTCGTTCGCTGGTTCATGCGTACCTCTGTGGGATCGTCTCGCGAATGGGGTTGCCGCGGGGGCAACGGCCCTTCAGCTCCGTGCGGTCGGCACTATGCAGGCGTCGCGAGCGCGGCCGCCACCTTGCCCAGCCCCGGCATCGACGTGCTCGCAACCTCTCGGGGCATGTCGCGGGAGCCCGGGACGACGCGCACGAAGTCGATTCCCGTGTCACGGATCGCTTCGAAGCGCTTGATCGCTTCGTCCAGCGGGCCGGCGATGCCGAAACGGTGGATGAAGTCGGCCGCGAGGGACTGGGCGTGGGCGCCGGACCCGACGGCGTGGTTGGCCATGTCGTAGCCGGTGCGCATCTGGCGGGCGGCCTCGCGCGCCCCCTCCGGCAGCGAGTCGATGTCCATCCCCTGGAAGCCCGAGAAGTGGGCGAAGACGGAGAGGCCACCGCGGATCGCCTCGCGCGCGACCTCGCGGTCGGGGTGGATCACGCAGTTGACGAAGGCACCGTAGCGAAGGGCATCCGGATCGCGATCCGCTTTCTCGGCGGCCCGCCGCGCGCGCTCGATGCACTCGCCGAGCCGCTCGGTGTCGGCACCGACCGCGAAGCAGATCCGGTCCGCGCGCCTGGCGGCGATCTCGATCACCTTGGGCCCCGTCGCAGCGACTTCGATCGGGACGTACGGCACGTCGCAATCTGCGAGCCATTCGATGCGGCTCGGGTGTCCCTCGCGCGGAATCTCCTCGCCGTCGAGGTACGCGCGCAGGCGCTCGAGGTAGAGATCGAAATCCGCCGGCGGCGCCGGGCGCCTTCCGATCTTTGCCATCGAGGAGTCGCCGCGCCCGATCCCGAGCACGACCCGCCCTCCGCTCGCCAACTGAAGGCCCAACGCCGCTGAGGCCGTCACCGAGGGATCTCGGGTCACCGGGTTTGTCACCCCGGTTCCGATCTCGATTCGCTCCGTCGCCCCGGCGGCGAGCATGAGCTGACCCCAGACGTCCGGTGTGAGGCACTGCGTGTCCGCAAACACCATGCTGTGGAAGCCGAGCCCCTCCGCCATGCGTGCCATGTCGGCGGAGCCGGTCGGGCTCGGGAACGTCAGGATGCCGAGGTCCATCGTCTTTCTCCCCGACTCGTGCTCCGAGTCGTCAGCGTTCTTCGCTCAGTCGAGCAGCGCCCCGGGCCGGCCGAGGCGCTGATGGCGGTTCTCCACGGGTGGATCCGAAAGAAGCGCTCGGTGATGCCGCTGCGCCGTGCTGGGTCGCCTGCCGGTTCGAGGCCCCGATTCTCCATCTTCCCGGTCATGAGATCTAATGGTAAAATTTCATGAATTCATGATTCGAGGTAATGATCTCCATGATCGATCTCCGCCATGTCCGCCACCTCCTCGCGGTGGCCTCCCACCCGACGCTGCAGGCGGCTGCGGACGCACTCCATCTGACCCAGCCCGCGCTCACGAAGAGCATCGCACGCTTCGAAGAGGAGCTTGGCGCGAAGCTCTTCGATCGCCGTGGGCACCGGCTCGTTCTGACCGAGCTCGGCGAGCGGCTCGTGGAGCGCGGCGGAGACCTGCTCCGCCACGTCGGCGAGCTCGAAGAGGAGGTGGCCTTGTGGAAGGGCCTCGGCACGGGTGCTGTGGCGATCGGCGTGGACCCGGAGGCGGAGCTGGGCCGGCTGCCCGCCGTGCTCGAGACCTTCGTGCCGGCACATCCGGATGTGCGGATCACCGTACGGTCGGGGCACACCGAGGCGCTGTTGCCGGCGCTGCTGCGGCGGGAGCTCCACTTCGTGGTCGCGGATGCCGAGGTCGCGGAGGGACACGACGGACTGGAGATGCGTGTGCTCTCGGCCGACCCCCTCGTGGCAGCGCTCCGCCCCGATCATCCACTCGCCCGCAAGCGGCGGCCGCCCGCAGAAGCCTCGGCGTGTCCGTTCATCGGAGCCTCCACGGCGCCCCGGTTCAAGCGCTGGACGACCGACCAGGCCCGCGAGCACGGCAGGGCGGTCGGGCCTTCCCTGGTGTGCAACAACTACGAGGTGCTCGCGCGCCTCGCCGAGTGCAGCGATGCGATCGTCATCGGCCCGCGTCAAGTCCTGGCCGGCTACGAACGCGCGGGCCGGCTCAAGGTCGTGTCCTGGCCCACGGAAGGGCCGGATACCCAGCTCAGCCTGATCCGCTCGAAGGGGCGCAACCTCTCCCCGGCTGCCGAGAAGCTGATCGCGCTGTTCGAAACCTGAGGTCGGTCCGACGCGGCGCTGGCGAGCCCTCTTTCGCCGACCCAAGAGAGTGGAGCCGTCCCGTGCAGGCGGTTACGCCTGCGGTTCGAGCTCCAGCTGGAAGCCGTGTTTGCGGACGCGCCGCGTAGCCGTCGCGTCGAGGATCGGCTCCCAGCCGGTCCCACTGAGGGCAACACCCAGGGCCGCCCGGTCGGCGGGCGCGATGGCCGCCACGGCATCGGTCACTCGTTGGAGCATGTACTGGCTGTAGCTCCGTGCGACCCGCTCGATGAGAGTTCCCCGCAGCTCGGTGCGGGCGGTCCCGACGGCCCGCGGCAGCTCGGCGGTGGGATCGGCGTCGTCCGCCCACGCCTCGAAGGACCGCATGGCGTCGAGGATCAGCGGCAACCCATCCGTCCCCATCACGCGCAGGACTTCGTGCAAGGTCGGCGGGAGCGCGTCGTCGTCGAGCCAGGCCTCCCCGCGAAAGCCAGCCGGAGCGTTGCAGCGGTCGATCCAGCCGACGACCGGAGTCGCCGTTTCGAGCAGGAGGGCCCGCGCCTCCAGGTCGTTGAAGAGGTGGCCGGACGCGAGCCCCATGAGCGCGCAGTCGGCATACGACATGCGGTCGCCGAGCAGGTAGGGCTGCTCCTCGAAGTGGGCCGAGAGCGCGGCGAGCAGTGCATGCGTGTGCGCCTCGATGGCGGGGCGCGATCTCTCGTCGACGCCCACTTCCTTCGCCAGGCGGATCACGGCGTCGGCGGACGGCCGGGCCCTCGGGCCGAACAGGGCCGTGAAGTACGCCAAGCTCGTCTCGAGCCGCGCGGGCGTGCCCCAGCGCCAGGCCGCCGCGGGCAACAGGCCGATCTCGTCGACATAGAGCTCGACGAGGTGCGCCGCGATCCGTTGGCACGGCGTCGGCGGGAGCAGCGGCGGGTCGGGATGACGCGCCTCGAGCCGATCGAAGATGTCGGTCGAATCCTGCCAGGTCTCGTCCTCGGGCGTGACCACGATGGGGATCATCGCGAGGCCCGTGCGGCGCGCGGCCTCCGGGTAACCCCGCCGGATCTCCTCGAACCAGAGGCCCTTCAGTCGGAGCGCACAGCGCACCTTGGCCGAGAAGTAGGAGATCTCCTCCCCGTAGAGCAGGTACGGAGCGCTGGTTGCGTTGATTCCGCCGGTTCGTGGGCTGGGCTGGGACATGGCGTCCTCCGGCCCGTTTCCAGGCGTAGGTGCGTGGTGTGGCACATCCGGCGCGCACGCGCCCGCGTCCACCCCCTTCGAAGGGAGGGCCGGTGACGCCCGCTGTCGAGACCCCTCAGGATCCGGGGAGCCCCCGGCGCCGGGCCGGGGTGCCGGAGGCATCGGGCGGCGCACCGCCCTCGGCGGGCGGCGGCTCGAGGCCGGCCTTCGGAAGCCGCCGCGTCGCGTCTCCCTTCGCCTCGTCGCCGGCAGGCTGGGTGGTTTTCGGCAGACGCCGAGTCCCCTCCAGCTTGGGCTCCTTGGTCGGCCAGGTGTTCTTCGGTTGTTGCACGGCCGGCGTCACGGAGACCTGGAAGGACTTGCGGTTGTTGCCGGTGTACTGGTCGGAGATCTGCTTGGGCTCGTTGACGATGCACTCGAGCTTGGTGAAGCCAGGGCCCTTGGCGGTCCAGGTCGCCTTCACCGTGCCGGACGGACCGGTATAGAAGTCCGGCGCTTCGAGGAAGTTGTCCCTCGAGTCGAACTTGATCTCGGTGCCCGCGTGAATCACGGCTTCGGCCTCACCGATCAGTTTCCCACCGGCCAGGATCCGAATCGGGAAGCGCTGCTCCGAACTGGCACGCCAAAGGGAGTGGTCGTCAGCCAGGCGGAGCGACCACTCGCACTCCACCTGGAGCTGATCTCCGTCCTTGAGTGCCGAGCTGGCGTTCGCGGCCTTGAACTCGGTGACCTTCACATCGAGCCAGTCGCCTCCGGAGGCAGGACTCGATGCGAGGGACAGAAGCAACAGGGAGCAGGAGAACCACCGGAGAGCCGCTCGGACGTTCATCTCGGAGACCTCACCCCTGGCCCGGAGATCCGGGTTTGCCCCAGGTGAACTGAAGATAGCGTCGGCTTCGGAGGCCCCGGCCTGCGCTGCGAGTCCAGACGGGCCGCCCCCTGGGGGCTGAGGCCGCGTTCGGCGCACGGAATCGCGCTCGGCCGTTGACGGGCGGCGAGGACCGGCGCAGCATCGGGAGACCTGGGAAATGCTGAGGTTCCACATGTCCACTTCAACAGTCCGCTTCACCCGGGCGCTCCTGGTCGCGATGGCCCTGGCCGCGCTCGCCTCCGGGCCCGCCGCCGCGCTGGTGATCCAGCTGACCTCGTCGATCGACGGCGCCCAGGCCAATATGGGCAACGGCACCGGTTCGCCCGGCTTCGGAAGCGCGACCCTCACCTTCGATGACCAGACCAACCTGCTCACGTGGGACGGCAGCTACAGCGGACTGGTGTCCAACTTCTTCATCGCGCACTTCCACGGCCCCGCTGCTCCGGGCATGAACGCGGGTGTCGAGGTCGGCTTCACTGTCGTGGGAAACCAGGCGGGGACCTTCGTCGGCAGCGCGACGCTCAGCTCGGGCCAGGCCGCCGACCTGTTGGCCGGCCTCTGGTACATCAACATCCACAGCACGACGTTCACCAGCGGCGAGATCCGGGGCCAGGTGCTGGTGACTCCCGAGCCTGCCCTCTCGGTCTGCCTGGTGCTGGCGGGTCTCATGTTGCCGAGGCTCGCTCGCCGTAGAGGCTGAGAGCCAACCGGCCGGGTCGCGTCCCGCGACCACCGCTCCTGAGCCGCCATGCAGTTCGCGAAAGCCCTGCGACCCCGCGTCCAGCGCGGCGAGATCACCTGCAGCATCCGTGTCTGGATGCAACCCCGGGTCAAGGTCGGCGGGCGCTATGCGCTGCCTCCCGGAGAGATCGAGGTCCTGTCGGTCGCGTGCATCGAGCCCGACCAGGTGACGGAGGCGCTGGCGCGGCGCTCGGGCTTCGACTCGTTGGACGAACTCTGGAAGGTCGCTCGTCACGGCCGGGGCGAGTACGTCTTTCTCGTAGACTTCACCTACCACGCCCCGTGTGAGGTCTAGGAGGCCGCTTCTCCACTGCAGCGAGGCCTGAACCCGATGGTGACCAACGAGCAGATGCGCGAGCTCGCCCTGGCGCTTCCCGAAGCGAACCAGGGCGACCACTTCGGCGAGCCGTCGTTCCGGGTGGGCAAGCGGATCTTCGCCGTCCTCTACCCCGCCGAGCGGCGCGCCGTCCTGAAGCTGCCCCTTGACGCCCAGGAGGCCCTGGCCGAGGGGGAACCCGAGGTCTACTCGCTCGGCAACTTCGCGCATCAGGGATGGACGCACGTGTGCCTCAAGGGCGTGCCGAAGGCGCACTTCCGCCATCACCTGGAGACCGCGTGGCGCGGCGTGGCGCCGAAGCGGGCGGTGCGCGCGCTCGAGGAGAGCTGAGGCGCGACCCGATCGGCGGGCAGCAGACCCGGCTCGGGAAACTCGGCAACCTGCGCCCGAGTGACCCCGGCTACTTGATGAAGAGCATCTCCTGGTAGGTCGCGAGCGGCCACAGGTCGTCGGCGACCAGGGCCTCCAGCGCGTCCGCCGTCTCGCGCAGAGCGAGCATCGCGGGCAGGATCTGGTC
>JAJDAR010000079.1 GCA_029261775.1 Deltaproteobacteria bacterium
GCAGCAACGAGGTTCCGGGGGCGTTGGCGCCGAAGCGCAAGCGGTCGACGTCGGGCGGCAGCAGGATGCGATGGATCGGCTGCTCCTGGGTGCCCAGCACGCGCTCCTCACCGCGGATCTGCAGGACGTGCGTCTCGGTGACGGCCAGCGCCGCATCGTCGACGGTCACGATCGCGCGTACCTCGAGGGGATGCGTGGCGCCCGGCGCGAGCCGCGCAGGCGGCAGGGAGAGCGCCACCTGAAGCGTGCGACCCTTCGGAACGGCGCCCGCCTCGAACAGCGAGAAGCCCGGACCGCTGCCCTCCGGCAGCTCGGCCGGGGAGAAACCCGGGGATTCGAGCCTGGCACCACTCGGCACCCAGAGACGCACGGCGCTTGCGCCGTCGGGCAGCGTCCACGCGACGCGGAGCGCCTCGGGGTCTTCGGTCTCGACGTGGTACGAGAAGGAGAGGTCCTGGGCGCCCGGATGCACGGGGCCCCACCAGGAGAGCTCGCGTCCCTTCCGCTCGACACCTTCGGGCACGACGCCCAGGGGCATCTCGAACTCGGTGAAGCCCTCGGGCAGCCGGGCGCGCAACGCGGGGGTGCTGCCGCGCCGCGCGTCGGGCGCCACGTAGAAGGTGCGGCTCCCGCGGTTCTCGATGCGCAGGGTCTCGACGATGCGGCCGCCGTCGGCGAGTCGCTGCAGCCGCAGCTCGGCGCGTCCAGCGACGATCTGGCTCCGGTCGCCGGTGAGCCCGGAGATCTCGACCTCGACCTGCTTCTCGCTGACGCCGGGCTCGAACACGACGCGGGCGCCCGGGAACGGCACGCCCTGATGACGCGCTCCCACCAGGTAGGCGAGGTTCGGAGTGCGTGCGATGCCCTCGAAGGCGAAGCGGCCCTCGGCATCGGAGGTCCCCCGGCGCAGCCCTGGCACCCCCTCTGCGGTGAGCGCGTAGAGCGCGACCTCCACACCGGCGAGAGGTGCGCGGGTCTCCGCGTCGATCACCTGCCCCCGGATTGCGCCGTCGCCTGCCGGGACATCGGGCGCCTGCTGCGCCTGCACGCCGCCGGCGGCGATCAGCAGGAGCAGGGCCAGGATCGGTCGGCCACGGGCAAGGCTCACCCGGCGACGTCCTCTTCCGGCTCCTTGCGTCGGCCCGCCACCGGAGCATGGGGCCACATGATCAGCAGGGTTCCGACGACGAAGGTGTAGCCGCCGATCCAGATCCAGTTCACGAGGGGATTGCGATAGATCTTCACCGTCGCCGAGCCGTCCGGCTCGATCGCCGTCAGGATGACGTAGAGATCCTCGTTCAGGGTCGAGTACACCGACGGAATGGAGGCCGGCTGCTGCTCGAGCCAGTAGACGCGCCGTTCGGGCGTCATGGTCGCGAGCGGCTCGTCGCCGTCGTAGAGCGCGAGCCGGGCGATCGCGCCGCCGTAGTGCTGGGCGGGGATGGCGTGGGCCGTGCGGTACTCGAGCCGGTAGCCGTTCATCTCCACCGCATCGCCGGGCGTCATGTTCTCGAGGCGCTCCTCGTTGAAGGCCGCGCCGGCGAAGCCGATGAACAGGAACACCACGCCGAGGTGCACCACGTAGCCGCCGTAGCGGCGCTGGTTCTTGCGGAACAGGGTGGCGACGGCGCGGAGCGGGCCCTCGCCGCGCCGCATCCGCGCGCGGATGGCTCTCACGTACTCCTGGGTGATCGTGCCGGTCACGAAGGCAGCCACGGCCCAGATCAGCACCGGCAGGATGCCCTCGCGCAGGCCGCCCCCGAGGCTCGTCGCGAGCCCCGCGACGACGCCACAGGCCGTCGGGACCAGGAACTGGCGGCGCAGGTTGGCGCCGCTCGCGCGGCGCCAGGCGATCAGGGGACCGATGCCGGTGAGGAGGAGCAACGGGATCGCGACGAAGACCGCCAGCGCGTTGAACCAGGCCGGCCCGATCAGCACCTCGGTACCGGTGATCCACTCCGACACCTTCGGGAAGAGCGTGCCCCAGAAGACGATCGCGAGAAGCGCCATGAACAGCCAGTTGTTCACCACGAAGCCGGCTTCGCGGGAGAGCACGGACTCGAGCTGGTGCTTGGCGCGCAGTTGGGGGGAACGCCACAGCAGTACCCCGAAGAAGAGCGCGACGGTCAGGACCACGTAGCCCAGGAACAGGATGCCGAAGATCTCGGTCTGGGCGAAGGCGTGCACCGAGCGGACCAGTCCGCTGCGCGTGAGCATCGTGCCGAACAGGCAGAGCGAGTACGTGAGCCCGATGAGCACGAGGTTCCAGATCTTCAGCATGTCGCGCTTCTCCTGCACCATCACGGAGTGCAGGTAGGCGGTGGCGGCGAGCCAGGGCATGAAGGAGGCGTTCTCGACCGGGTCCCAGGCCCAGTAACCGCCCCAACCCAGGACCTCGTAGGCCCAACGCCCGCCGAGCAGGATGCCGATGGCGAGGAAGAACCAGGCCCAGAGGGTCCAGCGTCGGGTGGTTCGCATCCACGAGGTGCCGAGCTCGCCGGAGGCCATGGCCGCGAATGCGAAGGAGAACGGCACCGCGAAGCCGACCAGGCCCGTGTAGAGCATGAGCGGATGGATCATCATCACCGGGTGCTGGAGCAGCGGGTTCAGCCCGTTGCCGTCGGAGAGCACGTTGCCGGGCGGCAGCTTGGCGAAGGGATCCGACACGAAATTCAGCAGCACCAGGAAGAAGGCCGCGTTCAGCATCAGCATGCCGCTGACCCACGGGATGAGCGTCGTGTGGCGGCGGTTCACGATCACGGCGGCCGCGGCGTAGGCGGCGAGCATCCACAGCCACAGCAGCAGGGACCCGGCCTGCCCGCCCCAGAGAGCGGCGATGCGGTAGGGCAGGGCCATGCTCCGCGCGGCGTGACTCGCCACGTACTCGAGCTGGAAGTCGAGGGTCGCGAAGGCGGCGAAGAGACAACCGATCGACACCGTCACCGCGGCGAAGTGGAGGAGCACCGCGCGCCGGGCCACCTCGGCCCAGCCGGCGTCCTTCCGCAGCCCTCCGACGAAGCCCGCGACGACACCGGCGACGGCGACGACCAGGGCCAGCCCGAGGGCCGAGGCGCCGAAGTCGCTCACAGGCTCGAGGTGCCGGGGGGCTCCTGCCCCTCGAACTTCGACGGGCACTTGGCGAGGACGTTGGTGGCGTGGAAGGTCGGGCTGCCGCCTGTGCCGCGAAGCCGTCCCTCGACCACCACCTCGGCGCCGTCCTTGAACAGGTCCGGCGTCTCGAGGCTTGTGTAGATCACGGGCATCGTCGGGCCCGCCTCTCCGCCGGCGTGGGGGGGTGCGCTCTGGACCACGAAGCTCACCTGGCGGTTCTCGACGTCGCGCTGGATCGATCCGTCGGCGACGTAGCCGTGCACCCGTACGGCGCCGCTTGCACCGGCCGCCTGGAACTCGCCGAGCGTCTGGTAGTAGGCGAACGAGGTCTCGGCGACCTGGCTCATGCCGTACCAGCCGAGCAGGGCGGCGACGAGCACGCCGCCGATGGCGATCTGGACCCCCTTGGACATATGCCTCGCAAGCTATCCGTTGGACTTCCGGGCGTCAAACGCCAGCCGGGAAGAAACCCTTTGAAAATCGAGAGGTTGCGGCACCCTCTCGCTTGACACCGAAACGGGCCGGGGCTACTCCGGCCGGGTGCCCGCTCCGCCCCATCTGCGCGACGTCACGCCTTTCCTGGCGATGGAGGTGATGGAGCGGGCCTTTGCCCTCGAGCGCCAGGGCCTGCATGTGGTTCACCTCGAGATCGGAGAGCCGGACTTCGCGCCGCCGCCGGCCGCCATCGAGGCCTGCCGAGAGGCCCTCGCCGCCGGAGCGACGAACTACACCGACAGCCGGGGCCTTCCCGAACTGCGCGAGGCGATCGCCGCGGACAAGACGCGTCGGACGGGGGTATCGGTCGATCCGGAGCGGGTGATGGTGACGAGCGGCACATCCCCGGCCCTGCTGATGGTCTTCCGCCTGCTGGTCGGGCCCGGCGACGAGGTCCTG
>JAJDAR010000080.1 GCA_029261775.1 Deltaproteobacteria bacterium
GCCTGGGCGGACTCCCAGACGATCTTGCCCAGCCCCGTCTTCACGGGCATCTCGGGGATGGTCGCCATCCAGCCGCCCATCAGCATCATCATCCACTCCTCCGCGTAGCGGTAGTTGCGGATGCGGCGCGCCGTGGTGTCCACGTCCCAGCGGCCGTGGAGCTCACGCAGGTCGGCCGGGATGTCGAACGCCGAGTAGGGCGCGAAGTCGGTGGCCTCGGCGCGGGAGCCGCCGGGGTAGAGGCGACGCTCGCTCACGCCGACGCCCCCTTCTGCTTCGCCAGCCAGCGATCGCGGATGATCCGCGACGCCTCGAGCAGTGTGTCACGGGTGGGCCCGCCCGCCGAGATCGTCGTGAGCTCCTCCAGCTCCTCCTCCGAGAAGCCCGCCTCCCGCCGATCCTCCCACGCGATCGGGATCGCCGCGTCCTCGCGGTCGGAGCGGGCGCCGCCGAAGCTGAACTGCTTGTCCACCTCCTTGCGGAACTCCTGGGTCCTCTTGAAGTGGTCCGGATCGTCCTTGGTGAACTCCTTGACCCAGTCGCTGCCGAAGCGGACGTGGGTGAGCTCGTCGGCCAGGACGTAGTCCACGGCCTGCTGCATGGTCTCGTCCCCGATCTCCTCCGCGTAGCGGATCAGGTCCCGGAAGACGTCGCAGGCCAGGCCCTCGAGCGCGCGGTTCACTCCGGCGACCCGCATGGCCGGATCGTCCGAGCAGGCGCACTCGAAGAGGAAGGTGCTCTCCGCGAAGGCGCCGACCTCGACACCGACGTGGTCCATCAGCTTCTCGTAGATCTGCACGTGGCGCGCCTCGTCCCAGCACTGACGCGCCATGTTCATCTTGAACTCCCAGGGAGCGTCCGGGAAGTCCCACAGCGAGCGACCGGCCCCCTCGAGGGCCTGGACCTCGCCGACGAAGACCCCGTGCATGCGCAGCTTGAGCTGCGTCTCCACCGCCGGGTTGCCGGGCTTGATGGGGGTGTTCAAGGTGACCAGCATGAACGCGGGCCCGTGGGCATCGAGGAGCGGCTCGGCCTCGGTACCGCGGGTCGACTCCTCGATCATCGGCGTGAACTTCTCGAGCATCTCGACGACCGTGTCGACGTCGTCGGGCAGCTGCGAGAGCAGCGTGGAGAGGGCGTTGCTCTGGCGGACGAACCGGCTGTCACGGGCCAGCTCGTCGGGAGCGATCATGCGCTTCATCGGGGACTCCTCGGATGGGCTCCCCGCAGTGTAGTGCGCCACGCCGCGGAGGCGCACACCGCTCAGCGGGCCCGGAACTCCGCATAGTCCACGAGCGCGCGCAGGGCGGACACCGCCCGGTGGGCGCTCGGGTAGCAGAGCCGGCCCTCCTCGCGGACCCCGACGGGGCCCGAGTTGCCGTACGCCCGGTCGGTGTAGGTCTGCTCGGTCGCCGAAAGGACTGGCTTCTCGTGCCGCTCGGAGGCCTCGCGGGCGGCCTTGGCGTAGCGCCGGTCCTGCCGGATGTGGAACTCGGCGATCCGGTCGAGGCCGTGATCCGGGTAGAAGGGACCCGACTGGAACGCCTCCGCCTGGCTGGCCTGGATGCCGAGCCCCAGGTGGATGACCGCATCCACCTCGGGATGGGCACAGATCAGGTCGAGCACCTGGGGGATCGTGTCGCGGGTCTCGCCGCCGGCCAGGTCGATCGGATTGCTGCGGCTCCAGCGCGGCGGAACCAGCTCGTCGATGGACGCCCGCAAGTCGTCCGGCAAGGCGATCAGCTCGAGGCCCTCGGCGGCACAAGCATCCGCCGCCAGCACGCCCCACCCTCCCGCCGTGGTGAAGACGACGGTCCTGCGCCCACGCGGCAGCGGCTGCGTCGCGAAGGTCGCCGCCCACTCGAAGGCGTGCTCCACGGTCGGCGCCCGCAGCGCACCGACCTGTCGGGCGACGCCGTCGAAGACCCGATCGTCACTGGCCAGCGAGCCGGTGTGGCTCGCCGCCGCGCGCTTGCCCTCCGTGGCCACGCCGCCCTTCAGGAAGACCAGGGGCTTCTTCGCCGTCATCCGGCGCGCCGCCTCGGCAAAGCGCCGGCCGTCGGGCACGCCCTCCAGATAGGTGAGCGCGACGGCCGTCTCGGGATCGGCCGCGAAGTACTCCAGGTAGTCGGCCAGGGTGGTCTGGGCCGAGTTTCCCGCCGACACCGCCTTCGAGATGCCGATGCCCGTGAGCACCGCGTAGTTCAGGAAGCTCGAGACCAGGTTGCCGCTCTGGCTCGCCACCGCGATCCGCCCGGGCGGGGGATACGGCGCCACGATCTGCGCGCACATGGACCGGCTGGTCGAGATCACGCCCTGCCCGTTCGGTCCGGCCACGACCATGTCGAGCTCGTCCGCCAGCTCGAGCAGCTCCTGCTCGCGCGCACGGCCCTCCTCTCCGGCCTCGCCGTAGCCACCGCTCGCGACGAAGGCAGCGCGCACGCCGCGCTTCGCACACGCGCGCAGCAGCTCGATGTTGACCTGGTTCGGCGTGCACACGAAGACCAGATCGGCCTCGCCCTCGGGCACCTCGGCGACGTCGCGCAGCGTCGGCTCGCCCAGGATGTCCGTCCCCTCCCGGTTGACCGGGAAGAGCTTGCCTTCGTACCCGAAGCGCCGGAGGTTGTGGTACGAGACGAAGCCGAACTTGCCGGGATGCGACGACACGCCCGCCACCACGATGCCGCGCGGCTCGAACAGCGGGCGATAGCGTTCGAGCAGCTCCTCGTCGCTGCGCGGAGCGGCGACGGGCCGTGGGTCGTCCACCGCCGCGCCGAGCTCGACCAGTCCGTCGACCGCCACCGGTCGTCCCTCCCGCAGGATCAGCGGGTTCACGTCCACGCTGGCGACGTCCGGTCGCGCCTCGGCGAGCCGCGACAGCCCGACCAGGACCTCGGCAAGCGCATCGAGATCGGCTGCGGGCTCGCCGCGGAAAGGCTCGGTCACGAGATGGGAAGCCCGCAGGCGGTGGACCAGTGCCTTGGCCTGGCTCACGTCGATCGGCACGGCCGCGAAGGCGACGTCCTGCAGGGCCTCGGTCAAGATGCCCCCGAGCCCGATCACGACGCAGGGTCCGAACTGCGGATCGCGTACCAGCCCGGCGATCAGCTCGCGCTTGCCGCGCACCATCTCGGCGACGAGCAGCCCGACCTCACCGTCTTCCGGGGTCGCCTTGGCGAGCAGCTCGTCGGCCGCGGCCCGCACGGCGGCCACATCGCCCAGCCCCAGGCGCACGAGGTCGCGCTCGGTCTTGTGCGCGATCGATGCGCCGCACAGCTTGGCGACGACCGGAAACCCGATCGCCTCCGCGGCCTGGACCGCAGCGTCCGCGTCCGCGACCAGGCGTTCGTCACAGACGGGCACGCCGTGCTCGGCGAGCAGGGCCTTCGATTCGTGCTCGGAGAGGGTCGATCCACTCATGGGGCTGGCTATCCTAGACGAGCCCCCCCAAGGTGCCATGGACTCGTCCCGCGCCCCGCCGCCGGCCGATCCAGGGGAGGCGATGACGATGGAAGAGACGATCCCTCAGGACCCGGGCTTCCTGGCCAGCCTGGAGGTCCTCTTCCAGGACGTCCTCGTCGACCCGGTCTCGGCAGTGCTGTTCTTCGACCTGGCCTTCTGGGACGACGGCATCAGCCTTCCGATCGTCGTGGTCTGGCTGATCCTCGGCGCGACCTTCTTCACGCTGCGCTTCCAGTTCGTGAACTTCCGCGCCTTCCGCCACGCGATCGCGTGCGTGCGCGGCCAGTACACCCGACCCGACGAGGTCGGCGAGATCACCCACTTCCAGGCGCTGTCGGCCGCGCTCTCGGCCACGGTCGGCCTCGGCAACATCGCGGGCGTCGCCGTCGCCATTGGCGTCGGCGGCCCCGGCGCGGTCTTCTGGATGGTGCTCGCGGGCCTGCTCGGGATGAGCTCGAAGTTCGCCGAGTGCACGCTCGGACAGAAGTACCGGGTGACCCGCTCGGACGGTCACGTCTCGGGCGGCGCGATGCACTACCTGCGGGACGGGCTCGCCGAGCTCGGCTTCGCGCGCCTCGGCAAGGTCCTGTCCGTGGTCTTCGCGATCATGTGCATCGGCGGCAGCTTCGGCGGCGGAAACATGTTCCAGTCGAACCAGTCCTTCGCGCAGTTCGCAAGCGTCGTGCCCGCGTTCTCGAACCTCGCGGGACAGATCCTCTTCGGTGGAGGCCTCGCGTTCCTGGTGGCCCTGGTCATCGTCGGCGGGATCCGCAGGATCGGCGAGGTGGCCGGGGTCCTGGTGCCGATCATGTGCACGATCTACGTGCTGACCGGCCTCGTCATCCTGATGATGAATGCCGGCGCGCTCGGTGCGGGTCTGGCGACGATCGTGAGCGAGGCCTTCTCGCCCACCGCAGCCGCTGGCGGCCTGGTCGGCGCGATCATCCAGGGCTTCCGACGCGCGGCCTTCTCGAACGAGGCGGGGACGGGGTCGGCGTCGATCGCGCACTCGGCCGCCGCCACCAACGAGCCCGTTCGCGAGGGGCTCGTCGCCCTGCTCGAGCCCTTCATCGACACCATCGTCGTCTGCACGATGACGGGGCTCGTGATCGTCGTGACCGGCGCCCACCTGCAA
>JAJDAR010000081.1 GCA_029261775.1 Deltaproteobacteria bacterium
TGCATCAATCTCGGCCCCTGCGTGATGGGCTGCGCCCAGGGCGCCAAGGGCAGCACCGACGTCACCTACTGGCCCGCGGCCATCCGCCAGGGCGTCGAGCTGCGCACCCACTGCCGGGTGCGGGAGATCACCGTGGACGACGACGGGCTCGCGACCGGAGCGGTGTACGTCGACGCCGAGGGCCGCGAGCATCACCAGCGCGCCGAGATCGTGGTCGTCGCGTGCAACGGGGTCGGTACGCCGCGCCTGCTGCTGAACTCGGCCTCGAGTCGCTTCCCCACCGGACTCGCCAACTCGAGCGGACTGGTCGGCAAGAACCTGATGTTCCATCCCTATGCGATGGTCACGGGCTTCTTCGACGAGCCCCTCGACGGCTACAAGGGCCCGACCGGCTGCTCCATCATCAGCCAGGAATTCTACGAGACGGACCGCAGCCGCGGCTTCGTGCGCGGATACTCCTTCGAGATGTTGCGCGGGATGGGCACCCTCGGCACCGCGCTCTCGGGCATGGGCTCCGGCAAGCTTCCCTGGGGTGCCGGCCACCACGAAGCCTACGAGCGGATCTGGAACAAGAACGCCGGCATGGTGGTGATCTGCGAGGACCTGCCGGAGGAGTGCAACCAGGTCACGCTCGACCCGGAGCTGGTGGATGCCGACGGCATCCCCGCACCGCGCATCACCTACCGGCTGAGCGAGAACAGCCGGGCGATGCTCGACCATGCCGTGGCGCGCGGCACCGAAGTGCTCGAGGCGGCCGGCGCCAAGGAGACCTCCGCCGAGGCCCCGTTGGCTCCGGCCGGCTGGCACCTGATGGGGACGGCGCGCATGGGCACGGACCCGGAGCGTTCGGTGGTCAACGAATGGGGCCGCAGCCACGACGTGAAGAACCTGTTCGTGATCGACGGCAGCATCTTCGTGACCGCCGGCGGCGTGAACCCGACGAACACGATCCAAGCCCTCGCGCTGCATGTGGCCGACACGCTCAAGAAGAACCTGACCCGACTCTTCGACTGAGGAACCGATGACGGCCCCGACGACCGACGAAGACCGCAGGACCCTCACGGCGGTGCTCGACCAGCTCATCCCGGCCCGGCCGGACGGATCGCTGCCGGGCGCGGGCGCTCTGGGCCTGGCCGAGCCGGTGGCGCAGAAGCTCGGCGACGGCATGGCCGCTGTGCGCGAGGGCCTGGCAGCCCTGGAGGAAGGGGCGCGGGCGGCCGGCGCGACGCGCTTCGACGAGCTCGACGACGAGCAGGCGGTCGCGGCGCTGAACGCACTGGGCGCGACGCACCCGGGCTTCCTGCCCGGCCTCGTGTTCCACACCTACACGACGTACTACCACGAGGCGCGGGTGATCGAGCAGCTCGGAGTCCCGCCCCGGCCTCCGCATCCGGAGGGTTATGCGCTGGAGCTCGGCGATCTCGGGCCGCTGGCCGCCGTTCGCGAGCGCGGTCGCCTGTACCGGGAAACCTGAGACCGGGCGGCCTCGTCGGCATCCCACGACCATGGCCCTGCCGAAGCTGCTCAACGAGATCCGGTCCTGCCGCCTGTGTGCGGAGTCCCTGCCCGAGGAGCCCCGGCCCATCCTGCAGGCGAGCGCCACGGCACGCGTGCTGGTCGCCGGGCAAGCCCCCGGACGACGCGCCCACGAGGCCCGTCTGCCCTTCCGCGACGTGAGTGGCGATCGCCTGCGGGCCTGGATGGGCATCGATGACGCGACCTTCTACGACGCTGCCCGGATCGCCATCGTGCCGATGGGGTTCTGCTTCCCCGGCACCGGGCGCGCGGGCGACCTGCCGCCGCGCCCGGAGTGCGCATCGGCCTGGCGCGACCAGCTGCTCGCCGAGCTGCCCGAGCTGAGGCTCACCTTGGTGATCGGCGCCTACGCGCGCGCCTACCATCTCCCGGAGGAGCGCGGCTCCCTCACCGACACCGTCCGGGCCTGGCGCAAGCGCGGCACGCAGATTCTCGCGCTTCCGCACCCGAGCCCGCGCAACCTCCGATGGCTGCGCACCAACCCCTGGTTCGAGGCCGAGGTCATCCCCGTCCTCCGCCGCCGGGTCCGACGGGCCCTCGCCACCCCCTGATCCCGCGCTTGTCTTCTGTCACTCCCCATGCCAATATCCCGACGACACCAACAACTCAAGAAAAGGCCCGGCCCTTTTCTTGAGTTGCTTTTCTTGAGTTGTTGGGGCTACTGGGAGCTCGGGGGCGGGGATGACGATCGAGCGGGATGAGCTCGGGTTCGATGCGCCGGCGCCGCTCGGGCATCCGGGACGGGTGGGGCTGCCTGCCGGACATGCGACGGGGCCCGCGGTGGGCGAGCGCCTGCCGGACTTCGTGCTGCCGGACGCCTTCGGTCGCGAGATCCGCTTCCACGCGGACCGGGATCGCGCCAAGGCGGTGGTCGTCTTCTTCCGCTCCGCCGTCTGGTGACCTCCTTGCTGGACGCAGCTCGGTGAGCTGCGCGATGCCTTCGCCAGGTTCGAGGCCGCGGGGATCCGGCTCTACGCCATCTCTTATGACGACACCGAGGCCCTGCGCGAGTTCGCGGAGAAGCAATCCATCCCCTTCCCTCTGCTGTCCGACGTCGACTCCGAGGTGATCCGCGCCTACGGGATCCTGAACGACCAGATCCGCCCGGGCGACGCGCTGCTCCACGGCATTCCCTACCCCGGCGTGTACGTCACCGACGAGGACGGCGTCGTCGTCTCCAAGTTCTTCCACGACACGTACAAGAAGCGGGACAGCCCGGAGCTCCTGATCGACGCCGCACTCGGACGCATCGAGCTGGCGGACGACGCGCCGCAGGCCGTGGGAAGCGACCCCGAGGTCAAGATCACCGCAGCGGTCCATGGCGGGAAGGGCAGCATCCGCCAGGGCATCCGTCGGCAGCTGGTGGTGCGCTTCGAGCTGTCTCCGGGGCTCCACCTCTACGGCGAGCCGGTGCCCGAAGGCATGGTGCCGACGACGGTTCGCGCGAGCGGTCCGCCAGGTCTCGTCTTCGAGGAACCCGTGCTGCCGCCGACCGAGCCGCTGCGCCTCGACGCCCTGGATCTCGAGCTGCGGGTCTGGAGCGGCTGCTTCGACATCGCTGTGCCCTTCTATCCGACCGGCGAGCTGGCGAGCGAGGTACGGCCGCTCGACCGCGACCGGGCCCCCATCGAGGTCACCGTCCGCTACCAGGCCTGCGACGACGAGACCTGCCTCCTGCCGCGCACCGAGAAGCTCTCCCTCGAGCTTCCGCTGGACGTGATCGACATCCCCTCGCTCGCGATGCATCGCGGCCACGGCCAGCGCGAGGCCAGCTACGACGGCACCCCCCATCTCCGCCGCTTGATGCTGCGCAAGATCCGCGCCCACCCGCTCGGCCTGCTGCGTTTCCTCGGCACGAACGTACGGCTCGAGCTGGCCGCCTGGCGCCGACGTCGCAAGAGCTCCCGCGAGACGGGCTAGGCGCCCGCGGCCTCTTCCGGCGTGTCCCACATCGAGATCACGTTCCCCCGCGCGGGATCGGCGCGGCCCCCGAGCGTCTCGCCATAGACCGCCTCGACCGCGTCGCGCCCATAGCCCCGCTCGACCCGCAGCCAGCCCTCGCTGAACTCCCTGAACGCCGCCCAGGCGGTACCGAGCCGCTCCTGGAAGCCGCCCGCACCCCACTCGGCGATGCGCTTCTGGATCTGTGCGGGAGCGAAGAAGAACTCCGGCTTGGGTCCGGGCAGCGCGCTCGGATCGCGATCCTCCTGCCAGTGCGTCGCCCCGATCGCGGACGAGAAGCGCAGCTGATCGCCGTAGTGGCCGTGCACCGCCTGGAGAACGCTGCCGTTCCCTGCCATGTCGACCACGACCGCCGGTCGCACGGGCAGCGACCCGATCTCGTCGTAGACGACGACGCGGTCGAAGCAGCCGAGCGACTCGACGAAGGCGCGGTTCCGCGGAGAGGTGAGACCCACCGCCTCCGCGCGGCCTCCGCGCTGGACGCAGTGCGCCAGGGCGATCGACGTCTTGCTCGAGGCGCTCGTGATCAGCACCTCCTCGGCCCCATGGTGCCCGTGCTCGGCCAGGGCGTCGTCGGCGAGGAAGGAGGTGAGGAACAGGCCGCGCAACAACGCGATGGCATCCTCGTGCTCGGGAGCGTGGAGCGGGTCGGCATCGACCCTGCCGTATTGTGCGTAGGCGAGCGCCAGGCCCTCGCGGTGGGCGGCACCATCCACGATCTGGTGGCCGGCACTCGAGGGCTCGATGACGAGGTAGCGCGACATCGGATAGAAGCCGAAGCAGCGCGTCCCCTCCTGGACCTCCGGGTGGGTCGAGGCGACGACGTCGCCGAAGCCCATGGTCGGAATGCGACCCCAGCCCTCTTCCGCGGGAAAGAAGCGCCAGTAGCCGAGACCGTCGCCGGACAGTGCGTAGGAGATGTTGTTCGCCGTGAAGGCGAATCGGTCCACCCGGAACAGCACCTGGCCGGCGGCGAGGGTCGGGATCTCGGCGTCGACGAAGCGGTGCTCCTTCCAGGCATCCCGTCGGACCTGGAAGTCGAGGCCTGCGCTGCGGGTCATCGGGTTCCTCCTCGTGCGGCTCGGCCCCAACGGACCCGCGCCGCCTGACGATAGTGCATGCCGGGCCCACCCAGCTCGAGACGAAGCAGCTGCAGGCGGAGCGTCCAGGTATGGAGCGGGTGCTCGCGAGTGAAGCCCATCGCGCCGGTGAACTGGTGCAGCTCGTTGAACACCTGCAGGGCCGTTCGCGTGGCGTATCCGGCCGCGAGCTCCACCGCACCGGCCGGGGCCCCCTGGTGAGCGGCTTCGAGCATCAGCCAACGGCCTCCCTGGACGCGTACCTCGCACTCGGCGAAGCGGTGCTGGATGGCCTGGAAGGAGCCGATGGCGCGCCCGAACTGACGGCGCTCGGAGACGTAGCGCGCCGTGAGATCCATGGCAGCCCGCATGGCGCCGTGGCACTCCGCCGCGAGAGCGAGACGCCACAACCGACGCAGCCGCGCGCTACTCCCAGCCCCGAGCGATCGGCCGGCCGGCAACGGGTCGGGGAGGCGACCCATCGGCAGCGCGTAGTTCGTCTCCACCGGCTCGCCGCGCCGGTCCCCCAGCTCGACCAGGCGAGCCTCGTCGCCGTCGTCCACCAGCACCTGCGCCGCGTGCGCGCCGAAGCGGACCGGTCCGCGCTCGCCGGCCCGAGCCAACGCGACGGGGTCCGGCGGCACGGCGCCGACCAGCGCGGGCGCGATCAGGGCAGAGGCGCCGATCGAGACGGACCCCGCGGCGCCGGCCACCGCGTCGACCAGCATGGCGGCCTCGAGCAGGCCGGCATCGTCGGCCAGCGAGATCTCCAGATAGCCGGCATCGGCAAGTGCGGCGTGCAGGGCGGTGTCGTACGCATCGTCCCTCGCCAGCTCGGCCGCGCGCTCCTGGCCCGCGTGCTGATCGAGAAGGACGCGCAGCGCGTCCAGGATCGCCCGCTGATCGTCGTTCCAATCGAGATCCACGACGCCCCTACTCCCGCGGCAGCCGCAGCTGATGGCCCGCGATCAGGTTGAGCTGGATCTCGGTGGTGCCCGACGCGACCCCGGCCCATTGGGAGAGCCGGAAGTACGCGTCGGCCTCACTGCCGTAGACGAGGCCCTCGGCTCCGAACACCTCGAGCAAAAGGTCTCCCGTCATCCTGACGGCCCAGGTTCCGGCGACCCTCGCCAGGTTGGTATCCGGCGTCGGCGGGCTCTGCTTCTCTCGGAGATCGATCACGCGATAGGTCAGGAGCCGGGCCACTTCGATCGCCGCGCGAGCCTCGCCGAGCCGCTCGAGGATGGCGTCGCTCTCGAGCAGGCCCTTTCGCCCGGCCTCGGCCGCGATTGCATCGAGCACGCGCGCGGCCCGGTCGTAGTGGGCCGCTCCCACGCGCTCGTAGGCGAGCGTGTACGTCACCACGCCCCACCCGTCGTGCTCCGGACCGAGCCGGCAGGCGATCGGCACGCGGACGTCGCGCAGGAAGACCTCGTGGAAGTACTTCTTGCCCAGCAGACCCGGGATCTCGCGCAGCTCGATCCCCGGCAGGTCCATCGGCAGCAGGATCGCGGAGATGCCCTGGCGGCCCCGCGAGTCGGGATCGGTCCTCGCCACCAGGTAGCAGTAGTCCGCGTGGTTCACGTAGGAGGTCCAGATCTTGCTTCCGTTCACGACGTAGTCGTCGCCGTCCCGGATCGCACTCGTGCGCAGCGCCGCCAGATCCGAGCCGGCGCCCGGTTCCGAGAAGCCCTGACACCACACCACGTCACCCCGGGCGATGCGCGGCAGATGCAGGGCCTTCTGCTCCTCGGTGCCGAAGTGCATGATCGAGGGGCCGACCCAGTTCACCGTCATGTAGCGCGGGCCCCTCGGCTCCGCGTTTCCCCACATCTCCTCGCCGAGGATCTGATGCCTCCAGGCGGAGGCATCCCTGCCTCCGAACTCCGCCGGCCAGTGCTGGGTGAGCCAGCCGCGCTCGGCGAGCTTCTCGCAGAAGCCCTGGGAGAAGGCGACCAGGTCCGCGCCTCCCGGGCCCTCGCTGCTGATCTTCGCCCAGTCTTCCGGCAGGTTCGCTGCGACGAAGGCGCGCAACTCCGCGCGGAAGGCCAGATCGTCGTCGCTCCAGTCGAAGTCCAAGGGATCTCCCGCCGGGTCGTGCGCGAGGCGGCATGATACCGGACCGCGGCCGCGTACTTCGCCTAGCCGCCCCCAGAGCGCCGGGCTGCGACGTCGCCCGCCGCGAAGCGAATGGCGTTCATCAGCAGGCGCCGCAGTCCGGGGTTGCCGAAGGCCTCGGGGCCGTCCCCGCACGTGATCGTGACCGCGGTGCTCGGACCGATCGTGCGGGTCCACGCCGCCAGCGCACTGCCCGGCGGGTGCGCCCAGCCGCGACGCGAATGCAACCGCCCGCGCAGCGCTTCGGCCGCGGAGAAGAAGCCGGCATCCTCGAAGACGTGATCGCTCCGGAAGAGCGGCGTCACCTCCTCCTCGAAGATGGGGCACAGATACAGCTCGTCGCACAGCTCGAAGCCCTCGGAGAGGCCCCGGGCGACGGGATGATCCGGATCGACCGGAGAGAGACGATGCGTGACGTCGTGGCGGTAGCCCGAGTCGGGCATCGCGACGCCGCGCACTTCCCCCGGCCGGTAGAGGAAGCGCCCGCCGACGGCCTCGCCGTAGGCCTCCCACGAGGGCCACGCCGCGATCGCATGGTGGAGGAAGACGAGGCCCTTGCCGGCCTCGAGGAGGCCCTCGAAGCCCCTGCGCACCCGGCCCGGCGGATCGATCTGGCGGGGCGGGTACCCGGAGCCCAGATCGACCCCCGGCATGTCGTAGAAGAGCAGGACGTCGTAGGGCGCGGCGCGGCCAGCGTCCAGGTAGTCCGCGGCGGCCGGGTGCTCGACGCCGGTCACGACGACGTCCGGATCGGACTCGAGCATGGTGAACAGCGCGTTGCGGTCGTAGGGGTGACCCTTCAGCAGCACCAGGACCTGGAGCCCCTCGCCGTCGTAGCGGAGGATGGACACCCGGTGATGCTATCGCGGGAGACGTGCGCCGCGCGCTGCAGGAACCCTGCGGCTAGTTGCGCCCGGCCTTGAGCCGCTGCTCCAGCGAGTCCAGCTCCTCGGAGAGCGCCGACGGGAGCTTCACGCCGAACTGGGCGTAGTACTCCCGGATCAACGGGATCTCTGCGAGCCAGCCCTCGGCA
This sequence comes from Deltaproteobacteria bacterium, assembly GCA_029261775.1. GTDB lineage: Bacteria > Myxococcota_A > UBA9160 > UBA9160 > UBA6930. The sequence continues at coordinate 7,729 of JAJDAR010000081.1, forward strand.
TCGACCGCGAGCAGCTCGTCGACGTCCTCCTCGGTCAGCGGCAGCCCCGTGAGATCGAGGTCCTTCGCGGCGGGCACCGTGCCGATCGGTGTCTCGTTGCCGGAGGCCTTGCCGGTGCTGCGCTCGAACACCCACTTCAGCACGCGGCCGTTGTCGCCGAAGCCGGGCCACAGGAAGTCTCCGCCGTCGTTCTTGCGGAACCAGTTCACGTAGTAGATCCGCGGAAGGCGGGCACCTTCGTGCTTGCCGATCTCGAGCCAGTGACCCCAGTAGTCGGCCATGTTGTATCCGCAGAAGGGCAGCATGGCCATCGGGTCGCGGCGCAGCTCCCCCACCTTGCCGGCCGCGGCGGCGGTCTTCTCGCTCGAGATGATCGAGCCGAGGAAGGTCCCGTGCCGCCAGTCGCGAGCCTCGTGCACGAGCGGCACCACGGTCGCGCGGCGCCCGCCGAAGAGGATCGCGCTGATCGGCACGCCGTTCGGGTCCTCCCACTCGGAGGCGATCACCGGGCACTGGGAGGCAGGGGCGGTGAAGCGGGCGTTCGGATGGGCGGCCTTGGTATCGCTCTCCGGCGTCCATTCGTCGCCCCGCCAGTCGATCAGGTGGTCGGGCTCGTTGCTCATCTGCTCCCACCAGACGTCCCCGTCGTCGGTCCTGGCGACGTTGGTGAAGATGCAGTTCTCTCGGAGCCCCCTCATGGCGTTGGGGTTCGACTTCATGCTCGTACCCGGCGCCACGCCGAAGAACCCGGCCTCGGGGTTGATCGCGTAGAGCTGACCGTCCTCGCCGAACTTCATCCACGCGATGTCGTCGCCGACGGTCTCGACCTTCCAGCCGGGAACGGTGGGCTCGAGCATGGCGAGGTTCGTCTTGCCGCAAGCGCTCGGGAAGGCGGCGGCCACGTAGCGCACCTCGCTCTCGGGCGAGGTGAGCTTCAGGATCAGCATGTGCTCGGCCATCCAGCCCTCGTCCCGGGCCATCGTGGAGGCGATGCGTAGCGCGAAGCACTTCTTGCCCAGCAGCGCGTTGCCGCCGTAGCCCGATCCGTAGCTCCAGATCTCGCGGGTCTCGGGGAAGTGCACGATGTACTTGTTGTCGCCGTTGCAAGGCCAGGGCACGTCGGCCTGGCCGGGCTCGAGCGGATGCCCGACCGAGTGCAGACAGGGCACGAAGTCCCCATCGTCACCGAGCACGTCGAGAACCGGCTTTCCCATCCGCGTCATGATCTTCATGTTCGCCACGACGTAGGGCGAGTCCGAGAGCTCGACCCCGATGTGGGCGATGTGGGAACCCAGCGGGCCCATGCTGAACGGAACGACGTAGAGGGTCCTGCCCTTCATGCAGCCGTCGAAGAGCCCGGTCAGGGTCTGCCGCATCTCGGCGGGATCACGCCAGTTGTTGGTCGGGCCGGCGTCCTCCTCCTTCTCCGAGCAGATGAAGGTCCGGTCCTCGACTCGGGCTACGTCGGCCGGGTCCGAGAGGACGAGGTAGGAGTTCCTGCGTTTGGCCGGGTTCAGCCGCTCCGCCGTCCCGCTGGCGACCATCAGCTCGAACATCCGGTCGTACTCGGCGTCCGACCCGTCACACCAGTGGACCGCGTCGGGCTTGGTGAGGGCCGCCACCTCGGCAACCCAGTGGAGGAGCTTCTCGTTGCGCGTGGGCGCTTCGGTGGTCATGACGGGATTTCCCTTGCTCGTTGGATCACAGCGGAAGCCACCGCGAAACACGGGCGGGCTCCAGCACTCCAGTAGGTGCCTGCGGCGCCGCTTGCGGTGACCACCCTTCGCTCGGGGCCCGTGTGCAAGGTCCCCGGCCGATCGGGATCGGGGGAGAATTGCACACCTTGGCCGAGCACGCGGGGCCTCGACGGTGGATTTCGACCGCATTTCGGGCGCTTCGGCCGCCCGCCCCCCTGGGGGCAGGCGTGCGCGGCGTGACAGGCAGAGAACGGGCGAGCGCTGGTTCGCGGGGCCCTCGGGTCAGGGCTTTCCCGTTCCCTTTGGACTCCCAGCCCCCTCCCAGATGGGGCGAACCGCCTCTTCTCCGCGGACCTGCTCCGGCGTGTAGCCCCCCCGCCGGTGCCGAGGCCCCGGATACCCGGTCACCTTCCAGCCCGCGAACTCCCGGTTCCCCCCGTAGGAGGGGTCCGAAAGGAAGCCGAGCACCGTGTGGATGCGCACCGTCTCGAAGAACAATGGGCTGGCGACCTGGCCTTCGGGCCAGGCGCGGGTCCGACCCGCCTCGATCGCGACCAGCAGGGCATCCTGCTCGTCCGGCGACAGCTCGGCGAACGGGCGCGCGTGATGCGCACGGGCCTCCCCCTCCACGGCGTCGAGCCCGGCTTCGTACAGCGGGCGCGCCGCCGCGTCCTCGTGGGCGAGCGCCTTGTCGATGAAGTTCACACAGCCGGCCTCGCGAGCGCCGGGCTCGTGATCGGTGGGGATCAGGCGCGCCGTGATCGCCTCGAGCAGCTGCCAGCGGGCAGGGGTCAGCACCTCGGGTCGATCCGATGCGTCCGCTGCGGCTCGGGCCACGGGCAGCGGAAAGGCCTGGGCGAGGACCAGGCCGCCCCCGACCAGCCCCCCGCGCAGCAGCGCGCGACGGGAGAGCAGCGGGTCGACCGGCGCTGACGGCGCTCGTCGCTTCGGTCTCACGGGGATCGCTCCCCTGGTGGGTGTTCGGCTCACAGCGACTGCCTCCGCGCTTCGCCGACGAAGTGGTCCGCCACCCGGTACGCATTCGCGAGGATCGTGAGCGTCGGGTTGTAGCCCCCGTTCGTCGGCATCACGCTGCCGTCCACGACCCAGAGATTCTTCACCTCGTGGCTCCGGCAATGGCGATCGACGACCGACTTGGCGGGATCGTCGCCCATCCGGCAGGTCCCGTGATTGTGGGCGTTGCCGGTCTGCGGGGTCTGCGCGTCGATGCCGATCCCCGCGATCGCGCTCCCGGTCCGGACTTCGCGAGCCCCCGCCGCCTCCACGATCTCCGACAGCTTCTGCTCGTACCAGCGGTTCATCGCGAGGTCGTTGCCGTGCTGCCGCTTCGTGAAGCGGGGGACCGCCAGCCCGAAGCGATCCACCACGTCGGGATCGAGATCGACCCGGTTGTTCTCGATCGGCAGCTCTTCGCAGATACCCGCGAGGATCAGGGTGCGGGGAAAGGCGCGGAGCCTCTCCTTGAAACCAGCACCCCAGCCCCGGTCGCCGCCCCGGAACGCCGGCTCCACGGTCAGGCCGTAGGCGATCGGTTGATGCGTGAAGGTGTTCAGCTCCGCGACGACGCCGCCGCGGATGAAGCCGCGCTTGGCATCACTCGGGTGCAGGTCGTCGATCGCCGTGTGCGCCTCGAAGCCGGCGTAGCCGCGCAGATCCTCGTCGACGATGCCCATCGCGGCCGGATGGTGGTGGAACTGCAGGTTCTTCCCGACGAGACCGGAGCCGTTGGCGAGACCCTGGGGAAAGAAGCCCGAGGTGGACAGCAACAGCAGATGGGGCGAGCCGATGGCGCCCGCCGAGATCACCACCTGCCGGGCGCGCACCTCGTGGGCCGCCCCGGCGGCGTCGAGATAGCGCGCCCCAGTCACCCTGCCGTCCTTGACCGGAAGCTCGAAGACGGTCGCGTCCGCACGCAGATCGAGCTTCCCCGTGGCCCGCGCGCGAGGCAGATGGATCGAGAAGGTCGTGCCCTTGGCGTGGATGGGACAGCCGTAGGACCGACAGGCGCCGCCGTACATGCAGCGCGGGCGACCCGCATAGGGGCGGGAGTTGATCGCCACCGGCACCGGGAAGGGCGTGTAGCCGAGCGAGGCCGCTCCCGCTCCGAAGCGCCTCGCCCCCACCCGCTCGGGGTGAGCCGGGTTCGGGAAGCCCTTCTTGCGCGGGCCCGAAAAGGGGTTGGCCTCGGCGGTCCCCGAGACCCCGAAGTCCCACTCGGCCTGCTCGTAGTAGGGCTCCATCTCGTCGTAACCGACGGGCCAGTCGGCCAGACTGGCCCCCTCCACGGGACCTTCCTCCGAGAGCACCCGGAACTCGTCCGGGCGAAACCTCCAGGACCAGGCCGCCCAGTGCGTCAACGTTCCACCGACGCAGTGCGCGATCTGGCTGAAACGCCCCGGCTGCGAGGGCGCGCCCTCGTAGGGGCGCCAGGTCTCCAGCTGGTGCGGCGAGAAGACTTGATCGCGCACGACGTTGCGCAGCTCGTCGTCGTCGAAGGCACCTGGTGTGAGCTCGGGTCCGCGCTCGAGCGCCACGACGCGCATGCCGGCCGCGGTGAGCCGATCGATCATCACCCCGCCGCCGGCGCCGGTGCCGA